>JAEEPD010000193.1 GCA_016284575.1 Bacillota bacterium
CACTACGGCATAAAGATCAAGGTAAATGATGCGGATAAGGACCCGCTGAGCGTAAAAACGGAGCTCTACTATGACACAGAGGCAGTACCTGTCTACAGTCACACAAAGAAGGTGACAGACAGCGGCAGCGGCTATCCGGTGATCGAGCTTCCGAATCTGCCGGAGGCGAAAGCCGGATCATACACGGTGGTGGTGATAGTTTCAGACGGCACATCCGTGGGTCTTGGCGAATACAGCTTTACTGTTAAGGAAACTGTATATCTGGGGGCGGAGGTTCGCCATACCCCCCAGTGGGAGGACAACCGCAGGCAGTACAACGACAAGATGGCGGGAAAGCCCAAGGGGCAGGGCAGCAGCGGCACATATAAATACAGGCCTGAAAACATGTTCTGGCCCGGCGAGAGCCTGGTTCTGCGGGCAGAGCTGGGCGGAAGCCCTATAAGCGTGACGGCTGTGATGCTCCAGCATCCCGAATACAGCGCAGTGCTGAAAAAGGACGGAAGCCTCAGCCCCGTCAGCCCCGGACACAGCATGTACAGCGCTGAAATGTGGTCCGCAAGCATGCAGAACAGGCTGGGACAGGGCGGCCCGGAGAATGTGGTCATACGCTTTACCGCCAGATACAGCGGCGGAAAGGAGCTGGTAAGAGACGTTCCTGTGATCTTCGATCAGAGCGACGGCCTTTTCTGGCAGATCCACAGATATTTCTAGGTGCACGAGCCCGACAATAAAAGGAGCATGGCTTAACAGTCATGCTCCTGATTTGTCATTTGTGCTCCGGTTATTTAAGTTTTCCGTCACTTACGGCTATGCGTCTCAGCGGTCGCTGAGCCAGTAATCGGCCTATTCAGCATGGCTAATCCCCAAAAGCTCCTCGATTATGACCGCCACGCCGTCCTCGGTGTTGGCAGGAGCCACAAGATCAGCCTCCGCCAGTGCACCCTCGGTGCCGTTGGCCATCACAACGGAAATAGCGGCCTCCTTAATCATCGCAATATCGTTGTTGGAATCCCCGAAGGCTATGATATTGTCCGTGGAAAGGCCCATCTTTTCCGCCAGCTTCATGAGCGCGTCGGCCTTGGATGTCGTGGGGCTTCCGATCTCTATGTTGAAGTGCTGGGAGTTTACGATGGTAAGCTCGGACCGGCTCTTGAGCTGCTCCACATACCACTGCTTCTTCTCCAGATCCTTGAAGTCCAGATTTATGTTCTCCAGCTCCCCGTAGTGGTCCTTTATGAGCTGCACCGTGTCGTCCACAGGGATGCGGGTCCGCTTTATGTAATTTCTGCGGCGCTCCGTGTCCACTCCGTGGGCCTCCAGGTTGTCCAGGCAGACCTTATCCGCGTAGGCCTTGAGTCCGAAAAAGACCTCCCTCATGAGCCCTTCCTCGCAGATCAGGTCCATTATCGGGGCCAGGTCCTCCTCGCTCATGGTGCTGCGGTAGAAGACTGCCTCCTCCGGCACCTCGGACTCCGACGAGATCCTGCCGTTTTCATCTCTTGGGATCCTTGCAAGCTCCACAACTACGGCGCCGTTGGCGCAGATGACATATTCTATGCCGGGGACGTCGAAAATATCCTCCGGCAGGGTGGAATAGCCTCTTCCCGTGGCAGCCACCGGTATGTAGCCGGCTTCTATGGCCCTCACAAGGGCATTGGAGGTCCGCTTTGTTATTTTGCTGGAGGCATTCAGCAGAGTGCCATCCAGATCGAATGCTATTATCTTAAGCTTGGAGCTGTCAAAACCGTCCAGATAAGCCATCAGTCGATATTTCCTTCCATGTTTCCGTCAATATTTCCATCCATTATATCCATGGGGATGGTAAGCTGGTCGCTGTCCAGCATTATGCTGTCCAGATCCTCCAGCTGGGGAAGATCCTCCAGGGTCTCAAAGCCGAAGAGCGCCAGGAAGTTTCTTGTGGTGCCGTAAAGTATGGGCCTTCCTATGGCTGTGCTGCGGCCCTTTTCCTCCACCAGGCCCTTTTCCATAAGGCCCTCCAGCACTCTTTCGCTTTTTATGCCGCGGATGGAGTCGATCTCGCTCTTGCCCACGGGCTGCTTGTAAGCCACGATGGCCAGGACCTCCAGCGCTGCCTGGCTCAGGCGCTTTTCCTTTACAGGAGTGCAGAGCTGGCGGATGTAGTCGTCATTTTCGGGATTGGTGCAGAGCTGAAAGGCCTTGTCCATCTCCCTTATCATCAGTCCGCTGCCCCTCTCCTCATAATCGGAGGCCAGCTCGCGGAGAATCGAAAGCATGTCGGCTGCAGGCAGCTCAAACAGGTCTGCGGCAACCTTAGCCTCCAGAGGCTGACCCCAGACGAAAAGTATGGATTCCAGTGCGGATTTTATATTCTGCTTGTTCATTACTCTGTTTCCCCGCCTTCCTTAAGGCTTACGCGGATATCGCCGTAGCGTTTTTTCTGGGTCGCGGTCATGCCGCCCAGCTTCAGAAGCTCCAAAAGCGACATGAAGCTCACCACACGGTTGAAAATGGATTTGTCCTGGGCGATCATTTCAGAAAAAAGCACCGTTTTTCTGGTGCGGAAGATGTCCCGGATCTCGTCCATCTTCTTTTCTATACTTATGCGCTCCCGCTCGATGCGCTCGTAGGTGCGTCGCATGGCGTCGATGCGCTGTTTTCTGAGAAGGAAGGCCTCAAAGGCTCTGGCGAACTGGTCCAGCGAGCCCTTGAGCAGTTCGTCCGTCTCCCCGGTCCATTGGGACAGGTCCTCCTGGGGCTTGGTGTGGATGTGCTCCGTCACCTCCTGCTGCTCCGAGAGGAAGCCCGCAATGTCCTTGTACTGCTTGTATTCCAGGATCCTGGCCACCAGGGCTTTTCTGGGATCCTCCGGGGCTCCGGTCTGGGGGTCCAGATTCGCGGTGGGCAGCAGCATGCGGGACTTGATGTCGATCAGCTCCGCCGCCAGCACCATGAATTCCTGCGCCACCTCTATGTCCGCCTCCTCCATCTGCCTTACATAGTCCAGATACTGGGCAGTTATCTCAGATATCTGAATGTCGTAGACGCTCATCCGGGCGTGCTCAATAAGGTAGATCAGAAGCTCGAAGGGCCCTTCAAATATATTTAGTCTGACTTTATATGCCATATCAGTCCTCCGAACCGCCTTTTTCTTCCCCGGCGGTCTCCTCAGGCTCCGTTCCCTCTGCCTGCTGGGCCTCGCTCTCCGTCTGTCCGGATGGGGCATCCTCGGATGTCTCCGGCTCAGCAGCCTCAGGCTTCTGCTCCTCGAGCAGTTCAGGCATGGTCACCTCAAGGAACTTCTCGCTGTAGCCGTTCTCCCTGCACCAGTTGAAAATGCTCTGTCTGTAGTCAAGCACCCTGTTCGCGTACCAGGTCTCGTAGCTGCCGCCGCGGACCCGTCCAAGGCCTTGGTTGTATGCCGAAAGCGCGCGCACCCGGTCTCCGCCGCACTGGTCTATCATGTACTTTATATACATGCTTCCGAAGGAAATATTGCCCTCCAGGCTCTGCACATCCTCCACGCTCCAGCCCCAGCCGCGAACGGTGTTGGGCATCAGCTGCATTATGCCGATGGCGGTGCTGTTGAGCTCCAGCGTGTAGGCGCTCTCCGTCCGGCAGAGGCCGATCAGCAGCTCCTCGTCCACATCGTTGAACACCGCGTACTTGCGGAACAGGTATTCCATATAGTAGGCAGTATTGGTGTCCAGCCTTCGCTGGATATTTTTCATGTATTCCGCCCGGCCGGTCATGTAG
>JAEEPD010000194.1 GCA_016284575.1 Bacillota bacterium
GAGCCTCGATCTCTATGGCGCTTTCCATGGGATTGTCCGGATCCTCCAGACTCAGCTTCGCGTAGCCGCCGCTGAAAAGCTCCCTGAAGGTCTTTTCGAAGTTTTCCACCACAGCCTCAAAGCTTTCCTTAAAGCGGGCCTTGATGGTGGCGTCGGTCTCGTCTATGACGGTCCTGAGCTCTTCGATGGCCTTTAAAATATCGTTTTTCTGGGCTGTCAGGAAGTCGTAGCGCTCCTTTACTGCCTTGTATTCCTCTATGGCGCCCACGTTCACATTGCCCAGCTGGCGCATGCGGTCCCTGTATTCCCTGGATTCCTTAAGGCCTCTGCTCATCACAAAGTCCGGGTCCTCAAGCTCCGCCGCCTGGGCGTAGGAAAGCTCAAATTCATCGAAGAGCTTGTCCTTCATGGTATCTATCAGGGCATTAGCCTTAGCCAGCTTAAGATCCGCGTCGTGCTTCTCCATCTGGAGGTCGTAGAGCCCGCTCTCCAGCGTCCTGCGCTCCGCATCCAGCTCCTCCGCCTCGGCGTTGGCCTCTTTGCGTTCCTCCGAGAGCCTTTCGCCCTCGGATTCCAGAGCCTTTTTCTCCTCCTCCTTTTCCGCCAGGATCTGGGCAGCGTTGTCGCCGAAATCGGCTATCTGCCTTCTCTGAAGATCGTTCTTTTCGATCTCCTGCTCCTTTGCGGATATCTCGGAGCGTATCTCCTCGATCTGCTGCTGGGCTCCCTGGGCATGCTCCTTTGCATTGGAGAGCCTTATCTCAAAGCTCGTCTGCTCCAGCCTTACCTGAGTCTGGGCTGAGGCAGCCTCCTGCTGGCGGGTCCTGAGGACCTCGTTTTCAGATGCCATGAGCCTGAGCTTATCCTGCTGCTCTGCTATGCTTTCCTCTGCGCTGTCCAGGCCTGAATTAAGCTCTGACAGCTTTTCGTCCGCTGCGCTTATCTCCTTTGTGAGCTCATCGAGCTCTTCTCTTCTCTTTTCCTCTGAAGCCAGAGCATCCCCCTCCATGAGGCGGATCTGCTCTATCTCTTTTTTCAGGATGGCTCTTTCCAGCTCCTTCTCTCTGAGACTGCGCTCGAATATGTCTCTTTTTATCTGGGCCTCGCCCTGCTTTGCCTCCGCGGTCTTCTTGGCGGCCGACGCGCTGCGTATGCTCTCCGCCGCGGCCTTAAGAGCCTCCTCTAAAGACTCCTTCTCCGCCTTGCGGGACAGTATCTCCGCAGTGTTGTTCTTTCCGCGGCCGCCGGTGATGGCGCCTGCGGCGTTTATCAGCTCACCCTCCAGGGTGACTACTCTGGCGCCGCCTCCGGCCTTTCTGGAGATCCTTATGGCATCCTCCAGGCTGTCAGCCACCAGCACTCGGCCAAGGAGATAATCGATAACGCAGTCAGCCCCCTTGAGGCTTATCCTTACGCTGTCCGAAGCCAGGCCTCTGAAGCCCTTTTCTCCTTCCAGAGCGGAAATATCAGTATTCTTTCCCGGGCGAAGGCTGTCTACGGGAAGGAAGGTGAGCCTTCCGGCCTTCTCCCTCTTGAGCAGCTCAATGGCGTCCCTTGCGGTATCCTCATCATCGCAGACTATGTTCTGCATCTGGGCGCCAAGTACGGTCTCGATGGCCAGCTCCCAGCCCTTGGGCACCTGGATCAGCTCTCCGAGCACGCCCCTTATGCCCTTTATATCCTGCTTCATTATGAAGCGCACCGCGTTTCCGTAGCCCTCATAGGAGCTCTCCAGCTCCTCTAAAAGCTTCAGCCTTGCGGATATCCTGCCCTGCTCCAGACTGAGCTCCTGAAGCCTTGCGTTTTCCTTTTCTATGCCAAGCTCCGCCTCCGCCAGAGCGCTCATGGCCCTGGTCAGGTCCTTTCTTATGCTCTGCTCGGTCTCGTCCAGCCCTGCGCCTGCGGCCTCCTTTTCGCTCAGGCGGTCCTGAAGCTCCTTCACGCTGCCCTCACGGCCCTCCGCGTCCTCCTGAAGCCTCTCGACGCGTCTTAACAGGCTGCCCTTCAGGCTTTCCATGCTCTGGATCTCCAGCTTTGCGGTGGACTGGGCCGCCGTCATGCTGTAAAGAGCGTCCCTCTGCCTTTCGAATTCAGCCTCTGCATCGGCCAGCTCCTTATTGGCCTTTTCCAGCAGTCCGTCCTGCTCAGCCAGCCTTGCGCTTATGCCTCTCTGCTCCTCCAGAGCCTCATCCAGGGCATCCTTATAGCCCTTGAGCACCTCGCTCTGGCGGGTCTCCTTTTCCTTCAGAGCCTCGATCTCCCCTGAGAGCCTCTCGTCGTCCCCGTCCAGAGTCTGAAGCCTTTCCCTGTTCAGCTCGTCGCGGCTTCCGATGAAATGTATCTCCTCGGTCTTTTTGGCCAGCTCATCCCGCAGGGCGTTGATCCGCTCTTCAAGGGCATTGGCCTTTGACCTGGCAGCGCTTATGGCTGTATCCAGCTCCTCACGCTTTCCCTGGGACTCCAGCAGCCTTCCCTCCAGCTCGTCCAGCTCGCTCTGGGCTGCATCGCAGCGGGTCTGGGCCTGCTGCACATTCCGGAGGATAATGTTGATCTCCACATCCTTGTATTTCTTCGAGATATCCAGGTATTCTGAGGCCTTTTCGCTGTCCTCCCTGAGGCCGTCTATGCGGCTTTCGATCTCGAAGACTATGTCGTTGACCCTTGCCAGATTGTCGCTGGCAGAAGCCAGATTCTTTTCCGCGCTCTCTTTTCTGGTGCGGTATTTGACGATGCCTGCCGCCTCCTCGAATATCTCCCGGCGGCTCTCCATTTTGTTGCTTATGATATCCGCGATCTTTCCCTGACCGATTATGGAGTAGCCCTCCACACCGATGCCCGTGTCCATTATGAGCTCGCGGATGTCCCGCAGCCTGCAGGGGGTGCGGTTTATCATGTATTCGCTGTCCCCGGAGCGGTACATGCGCCGGGTTATGCCTATCTCGTTGAAATCCAGAGGCAGCATGTGCTCCGAATTGTCTATAACAAGGGTGACCTCCGCCATGCCCTTGGCTTTTCTGGTCTCGGTCCCGGCGAAAATAACATCCTCCATCTTGCCGCCTCTGAGGGATTTGGGGGACTGCTCGCCCAGCACCCATTTCAGGGCATCGGAAATATTGCTCTTGCCGCTGCCGTTGGGGCCGACAATAGCCGTGATGCCTTCCGTCAGCTCTATGGTGACAGGGTCTGCGAAGGACTTGAAACCGTTAAGTTCTATGCGTTTGAAAAACATTATTACCTCAGATCATCCAGGGCATCGGCCGCCGCTGCTGCCTCCGCCAGTTGCTTGGACCTTCCGGTCCCCCGGCCTATCTCCGCTCCGTCCAGAAGGACAGCCGCGGTGAATATCTTGTCGTGGGAAGGGCCGTCTTCCTCCACGATCTTATATGCAATGTTCACATTTCCACGAACCTGAAGCTTTTCCTGCAGCTCGGACTTGGAATCCCTTCCGAGCCTGCCTGCTATGGCCAGGTCTATGGTCTCTCCAAGAAGCCGGAAGATCAGAGCCCTTGCAGCCTCCTGCCCTCCGTCCAGATAAACGGCCCCTATAAGGGCCTCCACCCCGTCGGAGATTATGGAATCCCGCTCGCTTCCGCCGCTGGCCCGCTCTCCCTTTCCAAGCTGCAGCAGCTTGTTGAGACCGGTCTTCTTGGAGACCGCTGCCAGGGCTCCCTCGCAGACTATCTGGGAACGGGTCTTTGTAAGGACTCCCTCCAGCTTGTCGGGAAGCTGACGGTAAAGATATATGCTGACTATCTCCTCCAGTATGGCGTCCCCCAGGAACTCCAGCCTTTCGTTGCTGTCCAGATTGTCTCCGGTGAGCTCGTTGGCCAGGGAGCTGTGCATAAGCGCAAGCCCCAGCAGCTGCTTGTTCCTGAAGCTGTAGTCCAGTATGCGCTCAGCCTCTTTGATGAGCTCGTCATCCATTTCTATGCTTCTGTTTGTAAAATCGAGTTTCATGTCCCTTTTTCTGCCCCTTAAGACCATCCGCTCAGGTCTTCTGCCGTATGTGAAGGCGATCTGTCCGCCGCACAGTCTGGCTGCCGCGATCAGGCAGTCTGACTACTTTTCTTCCTCTTTTTTTGGAAGCATCTTTGCAAGGGTCTCCTTCGTCTTCTCGCTGATGTCCGTATCCGCCAGGACACTGGCCTTGATTATGGCATTTTCAACAGCCGAGGCGGACGAGGAACCGTGGATCTTGAATACCAGGCCGTCCACGCCCAGTATGGGCGCGCCGCCGTAGCTTGAATAGTCGAACTGCTTTTTCAGATCCTTCAGCTTGGGCCCAAGGAAGGCTGCTCCTATCTTTGACTGAAGATCCGAGGTCATTACCTCCTTCAGATCCTTGAGTATGGACCAGGCGGTGCCCTCTGTGAGCTTCAGGACCACGTTGCCTGTGAAGCCGTCGCAGACCAGCACGTCAGCCAGCCCCTTGGGAATGTCTCTTGCCTCTATATTGCCCACGAAGTTTATGTTTCCGGCTTCGCTGAGCATCTTGTAGGTCTCCTTGAGGATGGCCGTGCCCTTGCCGGGCTCAGTGCCTATGTTTATGAGGCCCACTCTGGGATTCTCGATGCCGAAGGCTCTGCTGGCATAGATGCTTCCCATGTAGGCGAAGCTAAGCAGATCCCTTGCCCAGCATTCCGCATTGGCGCCGGAATCCAGCAGCACGGAAAAATGCCCCAGCTTGCCGAGATTGGGCAGGGGCGATGCGATTGCGGGTCTGTCCGCGCCCTCGATGCGGCCCAGTATGAACAGGCTGGCCACCATAAGAGCGCCGGTGTTTCCTGCGGAGAGCGCAGCATCAGCCTGGCCGTCCTTGACCATCTGCACCGTCTTTACCAGCGAGCTTTCCGGCTTTTTCTTAACGGCTCTTACAGGGCTATCTTCGCCTGTTATGACATCGTCTGCGTTGTACACAACTATGTGACCGGGGCTGTACAGCCCCTCGTATTTGTCCAGCTCAGCCTGCACCTCTGCCTCCCGGCCCACCAGAATTATCTGGGCGTCGGTGTGGTCGCAGGCGTGGACAGCTCCTTTGACTATCTCCCTGGGAGCGTTGTCGCCTCCCATAGCGTCGATGGCTATTCTCATTGTACTTTTGACTCCTGAAAAATCATATGCAATACAAAATAGCGATACGCATAAAGTATCAAGCTATTCTAACACAGAGTACCATAAAAACCAAGCAAAAATGCGGTCATTATGACCGCTTTAGGTGAAGAGTTGATGAAACCTGGGTGAAGCTTATCTTCAGGGTTCCGCAGGCTTTGGCTGCGCAGCTGGCAGCGTCAACTTATTAAGCATTGACTAAATCGAAATGCGGTATATAATTAAGCCATCACTTAATCGGAGGTCGCCAATGGACATATCTATGATGCTCAAAGCCCTGGGGGAACCCACCAGGCTCTCTATTTTTCAGCAGCTCCTCATACGGAAGCACTGCGTGCGCTCTCTTTCAAAAAAGCTGGGGATCACCGAATCCGCCGTTTCACAGCACATGAAGGTACTGAAGGAGGCGGGACTTGTATATGGGGAGCGCTTCGGATACCATATCCACTATCTTCCCCGGCAGGAGGCTATGGATGCGCTGTGTACAGCCTTTGCAGAAATGAAGCAGCAGTCCCTGGAGCTCTGCCGGGATCCTCAGCTCTGCCAGTGTGAATTCCGCGGGGAGGAACAGCAATGAACATACTTCTTGATCTTTTTCTGAGCTTTGCAAAAATCGGGCTCTTCACCTTTGGCGGTGGTTATGCCATGATCGCCCTTATAGAAAACACCTGCGTGGAGAAAAAGCGGTGGATCAGCCACGACGAAATGATGAACATCACCGTCGTAGCCGAATCGACGCCGGGCCCCATCGCCATCAACTGCGCCACCTTCGTGGGATATAAGCAGAGGGGCTTTGCGGGCGCCCTGGCCGCCACCATAGGGATCGTCCTCCCCTCCTTCTGCATCATTTTTGCCATATCCAGATTCCTGGACCATTTCCTTGAGATAAGCTGGATAGCCCACGCATTTCAGGGCATCAAGATAGCGGTCGGCATCCTTATCCTGGACGCAGCCCTGAAGATGCTCGGAAAGATGCAGAAGAAGGCCCTGCCACGGGCCTTCATGCTCTCGGCGTTTTTTGCCATGCTGCTGATCAGCAGCCTTTCCCTCAGGATCTCATCCATAGTGCTGATGCTTACCGCAGGGCTCATCAGCCTTGTCATTTTCATCGCAGGAAAGCCTGCTGCGAAGGGAGGTGCAGGAAAATGATCCTTCTTGAATTATTCATAGGCTTCCTCAAGGTGGGCTGCTTTGCATTCGGCGGGGCCTACGGTGCCATCCCTCTGATCCGCGACGTGGTCCTTTCCTACGGCTGGCTGGACGATGAGATGCTGACCTACATGATAGCCGTCAGCGAAAGCACGCCGGGGCCGATAATGGTGAACCTGGCCACCTATGTGGGAAGCTCCCGGGCTGGGCTTGCAGGCTCGCTTGTCGCCACACTCGCCGTGGTGCTGCCGTCCTTTGTAATCATCCTGCTGGTTACGGCCCTCCTTAAGACGGTGCTGAAGAACCCTTATGTGCAGGCGGTCCTGCGCGGGCTGAAGCCCTGCATGATAGGGATCATCCTTGCCACCGGCGTCAGTATGATGCTGCGAAACGGTCTCGTCATCCAGGATGGCAGGGTTCTGATCCGTCCCCTGCTCCTGACGCTGCTGCTCGGCACAGTATACTTCGGCTCCAGAAAGCTGCAAAAAAGCGGCATATCTCCGATCCTGCTGATATGTCTCTCAGCAGCTGCCGGAATAGCCGCTTATGGATTATAGATTTTTTCAGTGCTTTACTATGCAACGGGGACCGGTCCCGCCTGAGGTCTGTTGAGCTCCTGGTTGAGGTTGCTGTTCATGTCCGGCTCAGGCTCCCGATTTCTCTGCAGATCCTGCAGGTTCTGAGCCTGCTGCTGGTTCACTGACATCTGAGACTCCTTTGTTTTATTCCTTTCGGCGGCCTGCGACCTGATACATCTCATCGTTTGAGATGATCACATCCACATCGAAGTACGGCTCGAATAGCTTTGCAAGCTCCTCCGCCTCCATCAGTATTAGGGAGACCTTTGAGGCGCTGCCGCTGTGATGACGGGTCAGGGCCTCCCGGCTCATACCGTGAGCTACGCTAAGGCGGCCGGAGGGTCTGGTCCAGCGGGCAAGCGTTTCGATCAGCAGCGCAGGATCCCCGAAGTGGGGAAAGGCATTGTAGACCACGATGGAATCAAAGCTGCGGCCGAAATCGTAGGTCTCCACGTCTCCGCAGATTATGTCCATCATGGGCTTCTTGCCGCTTCTCACCAGCTCGCGGTTTACAGGGGCTGCCTTTCCCGCCGCTATTTTTGCCATCTCCGGGGAGATGTCGATGGCGGTAAGGCTTCCCACGTTTCTGGCCAGATAGTCCGGAAAGAGGACGCCGGTGCCGCAGGCCACATCCAGCACATCGGAGCCCTCGCGGACCCCTGCATTGTCCAGGATGATGCCTATGATGCGGTCACTGCGCTTCATATCCGCATCCCAGCCTGCCGCGTATCTGTCAAAAAACCGTATTACTTCGTTCTTATCTATCACTTATTTGTTTATCCCTTCACTTAATTATAGCACAAGATGATATGCTCCGAAGAGCACATCATCTTGTATGACACATTATTTCATCAGTTTTGCGTTTACAGTATCCAGGCGCTGGAGGGTCTTGCTCAGCATGTCCTTGTAATTGGCCAGCTTGGTGCGCTCCTCCTCGATCAGAGCCGCGGGAGCCTTGGCCACGAACTTTTCGTTGGCCAGCTTGCCCTCACCTCTTGCAACCTCCTTCTCCAGCCTGTCCTTTTCGCGGCT
>JAEEPD010000195.1 GCA_016284575.1 Bacillota bacterium
CGGTGCAGCTCTTCCAGAAGAAGGTCCTGGTCATGTCAGACTGGTAGCCCTTGTAGGCGGAGCCCATATCCACAAGGATGATGTCGCCCTCCTTAAGAGCTCTTTCTCCGGGACGGTGGTGGGGGTTTGCGGCATTTTCCTGGAAGGCCACGATGACCCATCCTGGATGGTCAAAGCCCTCTTCCGCAAACATCTGTGAGATAGTCCTTGCTGCTTCTTTTTCGGTGATCCCGTCCCTGAATACGCCTCTGACCCTCTTCATTACTTTGTCGTTCATGAGGCTGGCTGTGCGCATCAGCTCCTTCTCGTCTTCATCCTTATGGGCTCTCTGAAGATTTACAGCCCTGTCTGCCACATAATAGCCTGCAGCGGCATTGAGCTCCTTAAGGGGCAGCAGCCACTTTGCGGGGTATTCTCCGTCCACGCCCAGCGGCTTTGCAGGATCTATGACCTTTGCGATGGCTTTGCAGACATCATCGCCGTCCGTATGCCACTCCACATCGTATCCGCCCAGAGTGGTGTAGCCTATTACATCATTGGCAAGCACCTTTACCTGAGTCATGTTTACATAGAGGAAGGTGGCTCTGTCGCTTTTTTTAGCGCCGAAGGGGGCGAAATAGTTGATATTGATGGGATTCGCGATCAGTATCTGATCCATGCCAAGCTGCTGCATGTATTTGCGAAGTCCGTCGATGCGGTTCTGAAGAAGCATTTTATCCTCCTTGAGTCTTCTGACTGGTCTGCCTGATAACAACTTGTTCATTACAGATTATAAGGCAGGAGGGCGTTTAATTCAATAAAAAACCCCCGAAGGCACAGGCCCCGGGGGCATAGCCGCAGCTGTTTTCTATTCTTTTCTGTCTATTATCTGGTCCTGGAAGAAGCTCCAGTTGGGCACGTAGGGCATGCCGCAGTCCGCCAGCTTTCCAGACATGCTGGCGATGATGGTGGGCTTAAGCTTCAGGGCCTCCAGCTTATCCAGATTGTCTCTGAAGATCACATCCGGGTCCGCGTTCAGCACTATCTGACCGTCGTCCACTACCACCACTCTTGTGGCGTACTTTGCTACGACCTCCATGTCGTGGGTGACCATAACCAGTGTGCCGTCGTGGAAATCGATAAGCTCCTGCATCAGGGAGAGTATGCCCTTAAGGTCCCTTTCGTCAAGGCCTGTGGTGGGCTCGTCCAGCATGATGATCTTCGGATTTGATACCAGCATGGTGGCCACGGCAAGCCTCTGCCTCTGGCCTCTGGAGAGGGCAAAGGGGTGCTCCTCCTGACGGTCCGTAAGGCCCACGATCTCAAGTGCTCTGTCGGTGAGGGACTTTATCTCATCCTCAGGATAGTTGTTGTTCCGAAGGCCGAATTCGATCTCCTCCCGGACGGTGTTGCAGAACAGCTGGTTGTCAGGGTTCTGGAACACGTAGCCGATATCCAGGATCAGCTTTGATATCTCCACGTCTTTCGTGTTCTGGCCATTGATTATAACATCGCCTGCGGTGGGCTGAAGTATGCCAAGCAGGTTCTTCATGAGGGTGGTCTTGCCTGAGCCGTTGTGGCCCACGATGGCGAAGAACTCGCCCTTGTAGATGTCAAGATCGATGTTCTTAAGGGTATCCGCCTGGGCGGTGGGATATCTGAAGCTGAGGTTCCTGACCTCCGCCACCTTTTCGGTGCTCTTAATGGTGTAATCCCTGTATCTGATGGGCGGGAAACTGATCTGTCCGCTGGTCAGCACCTGGCGGGCAAAGTCCATCACGTCCTCCTTCTTAACGGGATATTTTACCTTGTTGTAGCTGAAGCCCTTGTCCAGCAGGTACTTTCCGAAGCGCACCTGGTCCGGGATGCGGACGCCGATGGAGTCCAGATACTCGTAGTTTTCGTAGAATATGGGCCCTGGCTCGCCATCAAGGACTATCTGGCCTTCGTGCATCACCATTACTCTGTCGGTGAACTCCAGCAGGTCCGTGAGCTCATGCTCTATGACCAGGAAGGTCATGCGGCCCTTTTCGTCGGTGCCGGGGATGTCCAGCTGGATCTCGGTCTTGAGCTCCTGCAGTATATCCACCACCTCCTGCTTGCTTATAGGGTCCAGGTCCGTGGTGGGGTCGTCCAGCACGATTATCTGCGGAAGTATGGCCAGGTTAGAGGCTATGCTTACCTTCTGCTTCTGTCCGCCGGACAGGGAGAAGTTGAGCCTCTTGCTGAGGTTTTCTATGCGCAGCTTCTTCATGGCGTAGTTGACGCGCTCCACGATCTCGTCGTGCTTGTAGCCCTGGCATTCCACTCCCAGAGCCACCTCGTCCTGCACTCTTATGGAGAAGATCTGGTCCTCGGGATTCTGGAACACCATGCCGATGCTGCCGGAAAGCTCGTGGATCTCAACCTCCGCGGTGTTCATGCCGTTGACTATGACCTCGCCGTACATGTCGCCGTTGGTCAGGTGGGGGATGATGCCGTTAAGGCATTTGGCAAGGGTGGTCTTGCCGGAACCGGAGGAACCGCACAGAAGTACGAATTCACCCATTCCTATCTTAAAGCTCTGCCTGTTTACAGCCCTGGCCTCAGTGCCGGGGTAAACAAAGCTCAGTTCTTTTGCTTCCAAAACTGTGTGATCCATGTTTGTACCTCGATTATGCACTGGTGACGTAGGGATCCACTCCGAGGCCGAAGCCGAAGCGGAGCACGATGGCTGTGATGGCGAAGGCTATGCAAAGGCCCAGGAAGACGTAGTCCATGGGCTTGAATCTGAATTCCTGATAGTATTCCTTCCAGGCTCTTTTTCCAAAGCCCTTGGATTCAACTGCAACACCGGTGATGCGGCTCTTTCGCAGGGAGTTGATGATAAGGGGAAATACCGCCAGCTTGAAGGCTCTGAAGCGGTTCTTTGTGCCCTTGTAGCTCAGGCCTCTGATTATCTGGGCGGTCTTGATGTTCTGCATCTCGGTGGATACCAGGGGGAACATCTTAAGGGCGCCCATCATCATGAAGGCTACGCTCAAGGGGCAGTGCATCTTCATCATGGCCTTGGCCAGGCTGGCCGGGTCTGTGGTGCAGATCAGTATCAGCGCCACCAGGGCGGGAAGAGATGCTCTGAAGCCCAGCATCAGTCCCGAACGGAAGCCGATGTCGGTGGCGGTGAGGGGACCCAGCTTGAAAAGGGTGTGCTGAGCCGGGTGCTGGTAATTATAAAAAGTAGCAAAAATGACGGAAATAACTGCGAAAACCAGTATCGCAACCAGCAGCGCCTTTATGGGACGGATGTCTATTTTTGCTGAGATCCACACGGGCAGTATAAGCATGGCGCAGCCCAGCAGATAGGAAAACTCCGTGAAGAACAGCGGCACTGTGGCGAAAATGATGATGTAAATGAGCTTGGTCCTGGGGTCCAGCCTGTGGACCCAGGTGTCCTTTTCATAGTTTAAACTGAAATCGGAGCTCAATATTCTTCCCTCCTTTAGCGGTCTCATAAGCCATACATACAACCGGGCAGTTTGTATGTAATAAGCTTATATGATTCCGGATAGATGGAAGGCCCGCAGCAGGGCGGGCGCTTCCCAATGGTGATTAGTTGATAAGTGCGCTGACCTTTTTGCCCAGCTTCAGACCGAGCCAGGTGCCGGGAACTGTCAGGATGAGAGCTCCCAGGAATGCCAGTGCGGAAAGACCCCAGTCGATGGGGACAAGGAAGATGTAAAGCAGTGAGATCCAAACCCAGACGAAATATACGACAGTGTAGTACAGAGCAAAGCTCAGAAGACGCTTGAAATCGTGATAAACGTCATCGGGATTGGCTAAGCCGTCGCCCTTCATGAAAAGGATCTCCGGCAGCAGCGGGCAGACTATGGGAAGGATCCAATAGGACCAGTGCTCGCCCTGCAGGAAGAAGTTGATGGCACACCAGCCAACTGTGTAGTAGAATGCGGCCCATTTTTTCTTAACGACGGCCATACATGCTACAAGGCAGAAGCTGTTGAAGAAATGCATGAAGGAGTGGTTGAAGGGGAATATGACGCCTGCGGTCTTGAATACTATCCAGAGTACGCGGACCAGCGCAGCGAATACAACGACTGTGATAAGGTCAACAGCGTTGAATTTTTTGCTCCCCACATTTACTTTCTTTTCCATTTTTAAACCTCCAAGATTCATAAATCGATACGAAAGTTGCCCGGTTGTAAGATGTATAAACAATCAGTTTAAAACTGTTTGTTTCTGTTGTTATTCGAAGTCCTCCCTGCGGAATTCGATGCCGCCGCCCACCAGCTCTTCTCCGAAGACCGCAAGGCAGAAGGCCATGACGGCGTCTGCGTAGGGGGTCGGGATGCCGAAGAGTCTGCCTATTTTAGCTATGGGGGCTATGCCAAAGGGCACGTCCTCGGTAAGGTAGCGGTGGTCCAGAAGCTGAGGACCCGCGGCCTTTATATAGGCGGGGTTTTTGGTGAGGGCGTCGAAAAGATTGTCATACTTGTCCGGCCAGAAGCTGTTGATGCCGGTAAGTACGTCGTCGATCCCGCAGCCCAGGGCCTTTGCCACCTGGATGCGTTCCCTGTCCAGCGCGACCACAAGGTCCACGCCCTTTTGTGAAGCACCGTCTGCATAGAATCTGAAGGGCTGAGCGTTTTCGGCTCTTGCTGCGTTCAGTATGGTGAGGGGCACGTGGATGACTGGATTTGTGGTGGACATGGTGGTCTCTATGATGGAGCCCGCCGGAGCGAACTGGGGGAACACCTCCTTCAACTCTTCTATCAGCTGCGCCGTTTTTGAGCTGTCAGTTGCGCAGACGGAGGTCCGGGCCTTGATGGTCATGCTCACGTGGTTTTCTGCCTTTGCGGAGGCCACAAAGAGCTGGGCTCCGGTCTCGGCAACAATAAGCTCCAGTTCGTCTATAAGGCTTCCCAGCACCTGCTTGAACTCCAGAGCTCCCCAGTTGCTGTTGAATACCACTATGCGCTGGCCCTTTCTGAGGAGAGGCTTGAGCTGCTCCGCAACCTCTCTGTGAGCGTTGGCCACGGTCATGATGATTATCACATCGCCAAAGGCCGCCGCCTCCTCCATGGAGGTGGTCATGGGGGCTTTGAAGCAGCCGCTTAAGGCTCCCTCTGCCTCGATGCCTTTTTCGTTCACCAGGGCTGCCTTGGCAGCGTCTCTGGTCTTTACGATGCATTTTTCGCCCTTGGAAGTAAGATAGACCGCAAGGGCTCTTCCTGTCTTACCTCCGCCTATGATGGTAAAATTCATTCCTTCCTCCGTCCAGCTTCGGCTGGATAAATCTCCTGATATGTGTTTTTTCGGACATCAGGGTCCGGATAGTATTAAAAAGAATTATATTTAGTAAATATATTATATAGAACAGAATACTGATTATGTGTTGAGGATACGATATAATTATCATCATGTATTATGATAGCAGTGTGCCGGTCCATTGTCAAATAACCCTGGACTTTACTGTAAAAATTAGCCTAACCTAACTCATATATACTGTGTTATAGTGAATATAGAAATACAACTCGATACAAATCTGAACAGGCCGCGGATCCTTGGATCCGGGAGCCGGGTCGCTTTTGTGACAGTGGAGATTTCCGCGGGACAGGCAGATGCTCCGCTTTTTTATTTACTTAAAAGGTGCAGATATGGCTCAGGAAAAAACATCTAAGGCTTACGATGCAGAATATTATAAGAACGTTACAGACCGGGTCTCCATGGTGGGTGTGGCAGGGAATCTTATGCTGTCGCTGTTCAAGCTGATAGCTGGCATAGTGGCCCACTCGGGTGCCATGATAAGCGACGCCGTCCACTCGGCCTCGGACGTATTCGGCAGCTTTATAGTTATCCTCGGGGTACGGATATCCTCCAAGGCATCGGACGATGACCACAATTACGGCCACGAGAGGTTGGAGTGCATAGTGGCCATAGTGCTGGCGGTGATACTGCTTATAACAGGCCTTTTCATAGGCTACAAGGCGGTGCTCGCCATAATGTCTCCAGCGGGAGAGATCACTGTGCCCGGAGTACTGGCACTGGCCGCGGCAGCTATTTCCATAGTTACCAAGGAGCTGATGTTCCACTACACCAGGCTCAACGCCAAGAAGATCGATTCAACGGCGCTCTACGCCAGCGCCTGGCATCACAGATCCGACGCTCTCTCCTCTGTTGGCGCGCTGATAGGCATCGGCGCGGCCAGGATGGGTCACCCGGTGTTTGAGCCCATAGCAAGCCTTGTGATCTGCCTCTTTATCGCCAAAGCTGCCTGGGACATCTTTAAGGATGCGGCAGATAAGATGGTGGATAAGGCTGCGGACAAGGACACTGTGGATGCCATCAGAAATACTGCGCTGTCCGAGCCCGGCGTGATGTCCATCGACAGGCTGCGCACCAGGGTCTTCGGAAACCGCATCTACGTGGATATTGAGATAGGCTGCGACGGCACCCTGAGCCTGAACGAGGCTCACGCCATAGCCCAGCAGGTCCACGACAGGGTGGAGACCGGCTTCCCGGTGATAAAGCACATAATGGTGCACGTTAACCCCCATAAGGCGGAGTAGGGGATAATAGTTTCCAAGGCGGCGCGGCTTGAAAAACCGCGCCGTTTATTATATATTTAATAAGTTATGACAGCTTTGCGGATTCGGCCGGAAGAGGGGATAATATGTCAAAGAAAAAAAAGCTCGCTCTTATAGATTTCGATGGCACGCTCTATGATACCGTGGCGGCGGATCATGCGGCTTACGAACACGCTTTGAAGGCCTTCGGACACGAGCTGGATTTTGAGTTTTTCAGAGACAGCTGCTTCGGCGGCTACTACAAGAACTTCCTTCGGGCTCCTCTGGGGGAGGACTACGACGCTCTGGTGGAGCAGGTCCACGATCTCAAGATGGAGGTCTATCCCGGGTATTTCGGACTCATAAGGGAGAATGGAGCTCTGGTAAGGCTGCTGGAATCCATTAAAGACGAGTATTATCTTGTTATCGTCTCCACCGGAAACCGCAAAAGCATGGAGGAGATACTGTCGTTTTTCGGGAGGCGGGAGCTCTTCGACGAGATCATCGACCAGACCCGCATCACCAGAAAGAAGCCGGAGCCCGATGCCTTCCTTACCGCCATGGAGCAGTTCGGGATCGCGCCCGAGGATACTATAGTTTTTGAGGATGCGGAGCCCGGTGTGCAGGCTGCGAAGGCTGCGGGACTTCAGTATTTCAGGGTCGAGAGCATACGCTGAAGGCCCGGGTCATGCATGCCTGCGGCTGCAAAGGCTTTCATATATCGCACCATCGTTTAATCAAAGGTTCATGAGCAGTCAGACAGATCTGAACAATTCCAAAGCGAAGCTTCTTCGTCCCTTCCCTGCGGCAGCGGCTCTTATTTACTGGCTGCTGAGCTTTTGGCTGGAAAAGAGGATACTGGAGGTCCCGCCCTCAGCAAACCTCTTCAATTACATCTGCTGCAAGGCTGTCTTGCTGTTTGCTCTTTATGCCTTCTGGAGCTTCTCAGAGGCCGTTTTCCGCCCCATAGACGCACGAAAGAGGGCCAGGTGGACATTTATCTATGCTGTTCCCTATCTGGCCTTTCTGGTGTTCTGGCTCTTTAAATATCACCCCTTCGTTCTGAAATCCGACGAGCTCAATATTTTCCTGGATGCGGTGCGGCTGGAGAGCTATGCCTACTGGTTCAATTACTTCACCGGCTTTTACTGGATCAGCTGCCTGATGGCGGTGCCCACGGCCATGGGACCGGTGTTTGTGAAGCTGCTTATCCAGGCTCTGGTCTGCGGCTACTGCTGCGCCAGGGAAAGGGAGCGAGGCCGCTGGTACACGGCGCTGCCCTTTTACCTGCTGTTCTGCCTGCCCTTTGTTATGGATCAGGGCATTTCCGCCCACAGGCTTCCCACCTATGGCATGGTCTACGCTGCGGTATTCGCAAAGCTGCTGTACGACCATGAGGAGCTGTCCTCGGTCGAAAAGAAAGGCCGCTTCGGCGGGAACGACGCTCCCCGCAGCGGCAATGCGGCTCCCGGTGCCTTCGGTGCTCTTCCCCTTAAGGACCTGCTCCTTCTTTCCGCGGGCTTTTCCATACTTGCCATCTGGCGCAGCGAGGGCATTTATTTCGTGCCCCTGGGGCTGATACTGCTGCTCTGCGCATATAAAATAAAGGATAAAAAGGCGGCCCTTCGGACCGCCGGCGTCTATCTTCTTGTGCTCTGCTTAGCTGCGGTACCCCAGATAAAGAGCTATTTCTTCGAGGAAAACCCCTCTGTAGCCCTCCGCACCAAGCCCTTCATGGCCTATGCGGTCACCATAATGATGCGAAACGGCCTGACGGAGGAGATGATAGGGGAGGAGGCTGCGGAAATGGCGCCCTTCGTGCCCGTTGAGACCATAAAGAAGGCCAACGAACAGTACGGGGAGAGCATATACAACGGAGCCTTTGTGCTCCGCCACGCGGAAAAGGCCGATTATCCGGACCAGGAGCGCTTCTGCGACGCTGTCAAGCGGCTCATAATAAAATATCCGCTGCTCTATCTGCGTTCGCAGCTGACGGCTTATATGCACGTGGACAGGAACACGCCCTACAGGGAGGGCATGAGCCTCTGGGAGCGGGTCACCGCCTTCTCCTGGCATGTGAACCCGGCGGCCATCCTCTCCCTTGTATTTACCCTGATCTTCCTCTTCCGGAGGCGCTGGCTCCCCTTCTGGCTGGGGCTGGGCTCCCTGGGGAATCTGGCGCTGGTGGTGGCTCTGATGCCTGCCACCTTCCCCAAATACTTTTACCTGACCTACCTTTACGCCTATCTGGTGACGGCGGTGCTGCTCTGCAGGCTGCTGAGGCTTTTGGGCGGCGCAAAGGCTGAGCTTTCGGAAAAGGAGGCTGCGGCATGAAGAAATTTCTCCGCTTTCTTGTGATCTCGGGAGGCGGCTGGCTGCTGGATTTTGGCATCTACAGCCTGCTTACCATGGTACTGGAGCTTCCGGTCTGGCTGTCCAACTTCATCAGCTCCTTTGCTGCCATAAGCTTCGTGTTCTTCACCGCCACAAGGCATGCCTTTGTGCTTCACAAGGGCGGCCTGAGCCTCAGACAGAAATATCTTGCCTATCTGATGTACCAGCTTGTCCTTGTGAGCGCCGTATCCTTCCTGGCTCAGTGGCTTGCCCTGGATCTTCTTCCGGAGCTGGCCCTTAGGCTCAGCGGAAATCCGGTGCTTGCGGACAGCGGGGCATCGGTGCCTGCGCTTTACCGCATCGCCCTGGATTACGGCAGGATGATCGCCAAAATAATCATCACTCCCATCACCATGATCTGCAACTTCTTCGTCCTTGGCTGGATCACGGAAAAACTGTAAAACCCATGGAAAAGATACTCATATTCATACCCATGTACAACTGCGGGCCTCAGATACCCCGCACCATAGAAAAGATCGCAGCCCTTGGGGAGAAGCAGAAGCTTTTCTCCCGGGTGCTTATAATGGATAACGGCAGCCGTGACGACGGGCTTGCCGCTGCTTCGGAGGCGATAAAGACTCTGGACATTCCTGCCATGGTGGTTGAAAACCACGACAATTACGGCCTGGGAGGCTCCCACAAGACCGCCTTCAATTACGCCCTGGAGCAGGGCTATGACTACGTAGCAGTGCTTCACGGAGACGATCAGGGGGATATAAGGGACCTGGTGCCGCTTCTTGAGGAGGGCCGCCACAGAAGGCTGGACAGCCTGCTGGGAGCCCGCTTCGCGAAGGGCTCGAGGCCTGTGAATTACAGCGCCTTCAGGATCTTCGGAAACCACGTTTTCAATATCTTCATGAGTCTGGTAAGCGGCCGCAGGGTCCTTGACCTTGGCGCCGGGCTCAATATCTACAGCTGTGAATACCTTAAAAACCGCTTTTATCTGTACTTTCCCAACGATCTGAGCTACAACGTTTTTCTGCTGCTCTACGGGATCTACAGCAAAAGCCGCTTCGAGTTCTTCCCCCTCACGTGGCGGGAGGAGGACCAGGTGAGCAACGCGAAGCTCTTTAAGCAGAGCCGAACCATGCTGAAGCTGGCGGGTCAGTACATTGCGGCAAAGGACAGGCTCTTCTCCGGGACGCCAAATCAGTGGTCTGAGATAGACTACGGCTTTGACGTTATCGCGGAGAACGAGGCGGCAAGGCTTGCAGGCGGCGTTGGAAATAATGAGGCGCCGCAGACTGAACCGGCCCAAAGCAGCGAAGGGGTGACGGCATGAAGATCCATCTTGTGATGCCCATGGCAGGGGCCGGCGCCCGCTTCAGGCAGGGCGGCTACAGCATCCCAAAGCCTCTGATAGAGCTGGATGGAAAGCCCTTTTTCTGGCATTCCGCTCAGTCGGTACTGCGCTGCTTTGAGCCTGCTGGCATAAGCTTTGTGGTGCTGAAGGACCATGTGGAGGAGTTTGGGATAGACCGCCGCATACTTGAATACTTTCCGAAGGCTCGCATAGTGGTGCTGGACCATGTGCTTAAGGGGGCTGTGCTCAGCTGCCTTGCGGGAGTCCGGGGCAATGGCCCTGATGCCGCATATGACGCTCCTGCTGAAGGCATAGACCCTGATACAGCCCTGCTTTTCAATGACTGCGACCACAGCTTTGAATCCCGGGAGCTTAAGAGCTTTGCGTCGGGGGACTGGCGGCTTCAGGGTGAAGACGGCTCCGGCAGCCTCCCTGCGGAAAGCATGGACGGGGCGCTTCTCAGCTTCGAATCGGAGCTCCCCAAATTCAGCTATGTAAGGACAGACGAAAGGGGGCTTGCTGCAGAGACCAGAGAGAAGGTCGTCATCAGCAGCAGCGCCATCTGCGGAGCTTATTTCTTTAAAAATTCCGCCGTCTTCGAAAAATATGCCGCGAAATATCTTGAAAACTGCAGCTACAGCGAGTATTTTATGAGCGGCGTCTACAACGAGATGATAAAGGACGGCTGCAGGGTAGCCGTTCTGAAAACTGACTCACACACCTCCTTCGGGACCCCGGAGGAGCTCAGGCAGCTGCTTTAACACCAGACGGCCCTGCCGTACTATAATAAAGACATGGATATCATACTTCGAGATTTTTCTTCAGGCTCCAACGCCAGCACCTACCTGTGCGCCAGAGACCAGAAGCTGTATTATAAAAAGACCGCGGAGGAGCCGGAGGCTCAGAAGCTGCGGGTCCAGTGCGACTGGCTGCTGTCCTGCAGAAGGAAGCTGCCTGTGGCTGAGCCTGTCATAAGGGAGGAGAGCGAAAACCGCTTCTCCTATTACATGCCTGCGGAGCCCCAGTGCATAAACTTCTTCGAGTACATACACCGCAGCAGCGCGGAGGAAAGCTGGTCCGTGCTGTCATCTCTTCTTAAGGACCTGCAGGAGAAGCTCTACGTTCCCGAGGGGGACCCTCTCTCAGACGATGCCATGGACCGCTATCTGGAGGAGAAGCTCTATTCTAATCTTAAGCTGATAGAGGAATGCAGCGAGCTTCAGGAGCTGCTTTCCTACGACAAGCTGGTGATCAACGGCCGAAGCTACGAAAACCTCCACTCCCTTACACCCTCCTTCGGAAAGGAAATGCTTAAGGAGCTGTTCCGCGGGGAGCGCTTCACCCTGATGCACGGGGACCTGACCATAGAAAACATCATATGCCGGGAGGACGGCAGCTATTATCTTATAGATCCCAACCCGGTCTGCCCCATAAGCTGTCCGGACCTGGACTACAGCAAGCTGCTTCAGTCCCTTCACGGGCTGTACGAATTCCTTGGCGGGAACCTTCACTTCAGCCGCAGGGGAAACATCATCCAGTTCGGGCCGAATTACTCCGCCCAGTACGCGCTGCTCTACGGCAATTACAGGCTGTGGCTGGGCCGAAACTTCGACGAAGCCGCCATCAGGCGCATCTACTACCACGAGATCATCCACTGGCTCAGGCTTATGCCCTACCGCATCAAAAAAGGCGAGGCGGCGCAGTACTACATAAGGCTCATAATGCTGATGAACGAGATAAGAGATAACTACGGCCATCAGGATCTGAGCGCAAAATAGCAGAAAAAAAGCAGAGAGGCGGGCTCTCTGCTTTTTGATTTTCTGAACTAAAGACGCTGTGTACCCTTTGACCGGGTTTAATAAAGCATGGCGAAAAACGATGCAGCAGCCACGGTGATGATGCCTGAGATGACTATCGAAAGGCTGCTCATGGCGCCTTCGAGCTCGCCCCATTCCATGGCCCGGGCGGTACCTATAGCATGAGACGCGGAGCCCATTGCAAGACCCTTTGCGATGGGCTCTGTTATTTTGAAAAGCTTCATTACCAGGTCTCCCGCGGCGTTGCCGAAGATGCCGGTGATTATTATGGCAGCCACGGTAAGGGGGACTATGCCGCCCAGTTCCTCGCTGACGCCCATGCCTATGGCAGTGGTTATGGACTTTGGCAGGAAGGTGACGTATTCCTGGTGGCTGAGCCCGAAAAGCATGGAAAGCAGCAGCACCGAGCCCATGCTGGTGAGGGCTCCTGCAATGAGGGAGCAGAGTATGGCCCGGAGGTTTTTCCTGAGCTTTTCCAGCTGCCTATAGAGGGGCAGGGCCAGGCAGACAGTGGCTGGCGTAAGCAGATAGCTCAGGTATTTTGCTCCGCTGTTATAGCTCTGATAATCTATCCTGAATACCAGAAGGAAGGCGATGCAGAGGGCTACTGCTATGAGAAGGGGATTGAAGATGGCAAGCCTGAAACGCTTTTTAAGGGCCGCACCGATCCAGTAGCAGCCCAGGGTAAGAGCGACGCCGAAAAAGGCGGAATCCGATGCAAAGCTATCCACGTCTCTTTTCCTCCGATCTTATCATTCTCTGGGCTATCCTTCCGGTCACAGCCATTACGGCGATTGTAACGGCAACTATCATAGCCACCGCAGGCAGCAGTATGGGGCGTACAGCGTCCCAGCTTCCGAGAAGGCCAACGGCTGCGGGTATGAACATGACGGGCATTATCTCCACCAGAAAGCCTGCGCTTTCCTTTATGCTGTCCTCCCTGAGCGCTCCCGTGCAAAGAAGCAGGAACAGGAGCACAAGCCCGTAGATGCTTGCGGGGATGGGAAGGGGCACAAGGTATTTTATGAGCTCTGCCGTAAAGCTTATGGCTATGATTATCGAAAACTGCTTAAGGTATTTCATGTCATGACTCCTTTATTTAATATATGATTGTATATGAAACAGCGCCTCTGAAAAAGACGTGAAATGTACTTATTGTAATTATTTTAAAACTTTAGCTGCATGTGCAGCTGCCTGCCGGACATCCTTCCTGTTGGAAGGATATTTTTAATTTACGATAAAAATATAAGAACTGTAAAATTATGCTTGTAAAAATATCCAGACTATGGTAATATGCTGCAAAAGGTGGTAGAAAATATGGAGAAAAAGTATAAAACTTCTAATTTAACCAGAGGCAGGTGGGGCGAGGAGAAGGCTGCGGACTTTCTGGCCTCCAAGGGGCTGCAGATCATCGACAGAAATTTCAGCACCAAAATAGGGGAGCTGGATATCGTCGCCTACGATGGCACCTGCCTGATCTTCGCGGAGGTCAAGACCCGCACCCGTACCGACAAGGGGCTGCCGGGGCAGTTCGTCAGCAAATCGAAAATGCGCCGCATAGCCCTGACGGCTGAGATCTTCAGAAAGACCCATCCGGAGCTCTATAAATACCAGCCCCGCTTCGACATCGTGGAGGTGCTGGGGCTGGACAGCGGCATTTACATAAGGCATATCGAAAATGCCTTCAGCTGGTAGGAGCAGGGAGGCACTATGTACGCGAGACTTGAAACGGCCAGCCTTTACGGGCTGGAGGCGGAGCAGACCACGGTGGAGGTGGACAGCGAAAACGGCCTTCCCAATTTTGTGATGGTGGGGCTGGCAAATCAGGCGGTGAAGGAGGCAAAGGAGCGCATCCACTCTGCGATACTCAACTGCGGCTGCAAATTCCCTGTCAGCCGCATAACAGTAAACCTGACCCCCGCAAACAAGAAAAAGGAGGGCAGTCACTACGATCTTGCCATAGCCCTTGGGGTGCTGCTCAGCAGCGGGCAGCTGCCGGAGCTTACGGGGACCAGGCTGGAGAAGGCTGTCTTTCTTGGGGAGCTGAATCTGGACGGACGGGTGACGGCCATAGAAGGGGCTCTTCCCATGATAATCTCCATGCAAAAACGCGGCGTGGAGCTGGTGGTGCTGCCCCGGGCTAATCTTGCCGAGGCGGAGCTTGTAAAGGGTATGAAGCTGATCCCGGTGGAGAGCCTTACGGACATCATAGAATATCTGAGGGCCGGAAAGCCCCTGAATATACTGGATGCGGAGGGCTATGTGCCCTCCCGGGAGGGTCTGGGCGGCATTCCTGACTTCATTGACGTAAGAGGCCAGGCGGCTGTAAAAAGGGCTGCCCAGATAGCAGCTGCGGGCTTTCACGGCATGCTTATGATAGGTGCCCCGGGCGTCGGAAAGTCCATGATAGCAAAGCGCATCCCGGGGATCATGGCTCCTTTAAGCTACGGCGAGCAGCTGGAGGTTACCCAGGTCTACAGCGCCGCGGGGCTTCTTGGGGGCAGGCTTGCCTGGAGCAGCGACAAGGGGCTTGGGCTGGTCACGGACCGGCCCTTCAGATCGCCTCACCATTCGATCTCCTCTGCGGCTCTGGCGGGAGGAGGCCCCAAGCCCAGACCGGGAGAGATATCGCTGGCCCATTATGGGGTGCTGTTTTTAGATGAGCTCCCCGAGTTCAGCAGCAAGACCCTGGAGGTGCTCCGTCAGCCCATGGAGGATGGGCAGGTCAATATAAACAGGGTGGCGGGGGCTGTGTCCTACCCAAGCCGCTTCATGCTGGTGGCTGCCATGAACCCCTGCAAATGCGGGTATTACGGAGACCCAATAAGGCAGTGCAGCTGCACCGAGACCCAGCGAAAGCAGTACATTTCAAGGATATCGGGGCCGCTGCTGGACAGGATAGACCTTCACATAGCCATGGAGCGCATTGGCTACAGCGATCTGGAGCAGGAGGCGCTCAAAAAAAGCAGGGCGATAAGCACCGAGGAGCTGAGCATAGCTGTAAAGGCTGCCAGCAGGCTTCAGCAGGAACGGTACAAGGGCCTTGATATCAGCTACAATTCACAGCTTAGCCCGGCTCTCATTGAAAAATACTGCAGTCTCAGCTCCAGCGGCAAGGGAATTATGGAAGCTGCCTATGTTTCCATGGATCTTTCGGCCAGGGCGTACCATAAAGTGCTTAAGCTGGCCAGGACCATCGCAGATATATCGGGAAGCCCCGACATACGGGATGAGCACCTGCTTGAGGCCTTAAGCTACAGGCTCCCGGAGCAGTATTTCAGCTGATGAGATACCCGGATGCCCGGTCCTTTTCGCCCGGCAGGACCTATAGATAAAGGAAAAACGGATGTACGAGATAATACAGATTTCAATAGACGACCCAAGATACCCGGAGCACCTTCGGAAGATCCCTGAGCCGCCCCAGCTGCTCTACTGCATTGGAAATGCGGACCTTATGCGGGTGCCGGGGATAGCCATCGTGGGCACCAGAAGGTGCTCCCCCTACGGCAGGTGGGCGGCGGGGGAGATAGCCAAAAGGATCTCCGCCGCAGGGGTCACGGTGATAAGCGGCATGGCGGAGGGAATAGATTCGGCGGGACACTGGGGCTGCCTTGCCATGGACAGGGACTATGGTCCTGAAAATCCCGCAGCAAAAACCATCGCCGTCCTTGGGACGGGCATTGACATGTGCTTCCCCAAGTCCAATGCCAGGCTTTATAAAACCATAGCAGAAAAGGGACTCATAATCTCCGAGTACGAGCCGGGGACGGCGGGCCTTCCGCAGAATTTTCCCCGCAGGAACAGGATAATCAGCGGTCTTTCAAAGTCTGTGGTGGTGGTCGAAGGCCAGCTTAAGAGCGGCTCCATGATAACAGCCCGCCTTGCCCTTGAGCAGGGCAGGGACGTGTTTGCCGTGCCCGGAAACATCAATCAGCCCGGCAGTATGGGAGTTAACAAGCTCATAGCCGACGGGGCTTTCCCAATAATGGATATGGACAGGGTGGAGGAGACCCTTGGAATAGAAAGGCTCAGGGCCAGCCGGGTCCAGATATCCATGAGCTCTGAGGAGAGGCTGATGTACGATGCCATAAGGCTGAACCCGGGCATAACAGCGGAATACATGGCCATGGAATGCGGCTTTTCCATGGCGGATATTCTGCCTCTTCTTACGGCTATGGAGCTGAAGGGCCTGGTAAGAAAGAGCGGAAGCAGGTACAGCGTAAAATAAAAAGCCCCGCAAAAGCGCGGGGCATATCCTGCATTTTTGGCGGAGCTATGCTGTCTTTTCGGCCTTGCGTCCCAGCATGGTGAAGACCACGGCGCAGCAGGCGGAGGCGGCGATGGCGATGATCAGGCAGGGGAGATAGTTTCCTGCTTTGTCGCTTATGCTGCCGTAGGCCCAGGTGAAGAATGCGTAGCCCAGGGTCTGGACCAGATTCATGGTGGCGTAGACCTCGGCATAGCGCTCCTTTGCTATCTTCTGCAGCATTATGGTGCAGCCCACGGTGCTGATGCCAAAGGCGGTGGCATACATGGAAACGCCTGCGATAAAGGCTGCAGGGACCTTGTTAAGTCCCAGGATCAGGGCGCTGCCCGCCATGTTTATGCAAAGGTAGAGTACGGTGCTCTTTACGAGTCCGATCTTCTCAATAAAGAAGCCGTAGAGCAGTTTCCATACGGAATTGAAGACGTTCTGGAAGGATGCCACGGTGGCGCTGAAGGCCAGGGTATAACCCAGACTGATGGCGGCGGAGGAGAAGTGGCTGTTCATGCCGGTCTCGGTGGAGATTGCGGCAGCGTTCAGGACTAGAAGCAACATGGTGGATGCCGCGATGACTGTCCCTGTAACGGCCTTCCCGTCCTTTCCTGAGGCGGCAGTGCCTTCAGCTGCAGGCTCTTCCTTAAGCTTCATTGTAAAGGTCGCTGGCAGGGAAAGAACGATAAGCATTATGGCCATGACGCGGAAGCCGCTTTCAAAGCCGCCGGTGCTTATGAATCTGCCCATTATGGGATTTGCTATGGCAGCGCAGAGGCCGGAGAAGGCCATGGCGATGCCCAGCTTAGACGCGTTCTTTTCGCCGTACCAGCTGCGGAGCAGGATGGATACGGGCAGGTTCGCGTAGCAGCTGTAGCCTATGCCAAGCAGGGCGCCGCAGACGTAAAAGACCATAATGCTTTTTGCCATGCTCATGATTACCACGCTTGCTATGGCCAGTACCGCGCCTGCTCCCATCAGAATGTTGATGGGGAACCTGCGGTTGAGAAGCTTCGCTATAACCTGTATGGCCGCGGCGGAGGAGAGGCTCATGATGGTGGACATCAGAGCCACGTCGCCTCTTCCCACTCCCAGCTGTGCTGCTATGGGTGAAAAGAAAATGCCCAGACAGTTGGTGATGATGCCGAAGCTGCAGCCCATGCAGATGCAGCATCTTACGAGAATTAAAAACTGTTTTTTCTTATCATTCATAATTGTTTCCTCAAAACTTTCGAGCTATTATACATCGCTGGCGCTGAAAAGTGCATATAAATTTCAAAATTTCTTCACAGTACTTAACTTGACAATTCTTTCACTATATATATAGTATGTAGATAAATTACCGTTTCAAAAAGGAGAAGTCATGGCAGCAAAGAATCTTGTTATAGTGGAGTCTCCCTCCAAAGCCAAAACCATAGAAAAGTTCCTCGGAAGCAAGTATAAGGTCATCGCCACAAAGGGGCATCTGCGGGATCTTCCCAAGAGCCGCATAGGCGTTAAGATCGAAAACGGCTTCAGTCCCGAATACATAAACGTCCGCGGCAAGGGCGATACCATCAAGGAGATCAAGGCGGCAGCAAAGGATGCCTCCAGGATCTACCTGGCAACAGACCCTGACCGCGAGGGCGAGGCCATCTCCTGGCACATCTGCAGCATACTCGGCATAGATCCTGCCAAGGCAAACCGCATTGCCTTCCACGAGATCACAAAGCCCGCGGTGCTGGAGGCGGTCAAAAACCCCAGACCTGTGGACATGCAGCTGGTGGACGCTCAGCAGGGCAGAAGAGTGCTGGACAGGGTCGTGGGCTATAAGATAAGCCCCCTGCTCTGGGCGAAGGTCGCCAAGGGCCTTTCTGCCGGCCGGGTACAGTCTGCCGCTCTTAAGCTGATCTGCGACAGAGAAAGGGAGATAGCGGACTTTATTCCCAAGGAATACTGGTCCATCCGCCCCGAACTCTGCAAGCAGGGCCTGCCCAAGTCGAAGGAGGCAAAGGAAAGCTTCCAGGCCAGGCTTGAGACCTTCAAGGGCAGGAAGATAACAGTAAACAACAAGGAAGAAAACGATAAGGTGGTGGCAGCCTTAAACAGCGGCAAATACATCGTCACCGCCATCGACAGAAAGCCCACAAAAAAGAACCCCTTCGCGCCCTATACCACCTCCGTCCTGCAGCAGGACGCCTCCATCAGGCTCAACTTCACGCCAAAGAAGACCATGATGGTGGCTCAGGAGCTTTACGAGGGCGTAAGCGTAAAGGGTCACGGCACCATAGGTCTTGTCACCTACATACGTACCGACTCCGTGAGAGTGTCCGACATCGCTGACGCCTCCTGCAAGGCCTTCGTTGAGGAGACCTACGGCAAGGATTATGTGGGCCGGAATTTCTACAGCAATAAGCGCGGCGCTGCGCAGGACGCCCATGAGGCCATACGTCCCAGCTATGTGGAGCTGACCCCGGAGGAGATCCAGAGCTCCCTTACTTCCGATCAGTACAAGCTCTACAGGCTCATCTGGTCCAGGTTCGTGGCAAGCCGCATGAAGCCCGCCGAATACGATTCCGTAAGCGCTGACATCGAAAACAGCGGATACGGCTTTAAGGCCAGCGGCAGGAGGCTTATCTTCGACGGCTTCCTCAAGGTCTATTCAGACAACGAGGAGAAGGACAAAATGCTGCCGGAGCTGGAAAAGGGCGAGGAGCTTAAGCTTCTTAAGCTGGAGGATGAACAGAAATTCACTGAGCCGCCCTCAAGATACACGGAGGCCAGCCTCATCAAGGAGCTGGAGGACAAGGGCATCGGCCGTCCCAGCACCTACGCTCCCATCGTTTCCAATCTGGTGGACCGCCGCTATATCCTGAAGGAAAAGAAGAGCCTGGAGGCTACGGAGCTTGGCATGAAGGTGACCGGCGAGATAATGGAGGTCTACTTCAAGGAGCTGGTGGACGCGGGCTTTACCGCAGGTATGGAGGAGAAGCTGGACGGTGTGGAGGAAGGCACCGAAAGCTGGCAGAAGGTGGTCTCCGACTACTATAACGGCTACATAGAAAAGCAGCTGAACGCTGCGGAGGCTGAGCTTCAGAAGATAGAGGTCAAGCCTGAGATCACGGACGAGCTCTGCCCCCAGTGCGGCAGGCCTCTGGCCATAAAGCACGGCAAGTTCGGCGATTTCCTGGCCTGCACGGGCTTCCCTGAATGCAGATACACCAAGTCAATAATCACAGGCACCGGAGTCAGCTGCCCAAAGTGCGGCGGCGAAATAATCGTAAAGAGAAGCCGCAAGGGCAAGCTCTTCTACGGCTGCTCCAACTATCCCGAATGCGATCAGGTCTTCTGGTACAAGCCTGTCAACAAGAAGTGCCCCAAGTGCGGCAGCCTGCTGATGGAGCGGGGCAAAAGCCTCGTCTGCTCCAACCAGGAGTGCGGATACATCGAAAAGAAGGAAAAGGGACAGGAATAGTCCCTCAGGAAGAATCGAGTAAAAAACCTTTCAAGGAGTAAATAGTTTATGGAAAAATTTCATGCAACGACCATATGCCTCGTAAAAAGAGGCGAAAACGACATCGCCATCGGCGGCGACGGTCAGGTGACCATGGGAGAGCACTCCATCATGAAGAACAACGCAAAGAAGGTGCGCAAGATCTATAAGGATCAGGTGCTGTCCGGCTTTGCTGGTTCAGTGGCGGATGCCTTTTCCCTTACTGAGCGCTTCGAGAAGAAGCTGGAGGAGCACGGCGGCAACCTCAAGAGGGCTGCTGTGGCCCTTGCCCAGGTCTGGAGAAGCGAGCAGGGCGCAAGGAATCTGGAGGCCATGATGCTTGTGGCTGACAAGGAGAGCATTCTGCTGATCTCCGGCACCGGCGAGGTCATCGAACCCGATGCCAACTACGTGGCCATAGGCTCCGGCGGCAATTTCGCCTACGCTGCGGCTCACGCCCTTTACGATCATACCGACATGGATGCGGAGTCCATCGTTAGAGAATCCCTTAGGATAGCCTCCGACATCTGCGTCTATACCAACAGCCACATCAGCGTGGAGAAGCTTTAGGAGGCGGAAATGGCTAAGAAACTGCAGGACATGACTCCGAAGGAAATAGTAGCGGAGCTGGATAAATACATAATAGGTCAGGATTCGGCCAAGAGATCCG
>JAEEPD010000196.1 GCA_016284575.1 Bacillota bacterium
GCTCTCATACTCCTTTTGCTGTTCATGGTCTATCCTCTCATAGACGTGTTCATCTACAGTTTCGAAGAAGGATACAACAGCGCGTCGGGCGTATTTTTCGGTTACGGCGGATACAACTATTCCTACGTCCTTCACGACCCGTATTTCCTGCAGGCCGTAAGGAACACCTTCATCATAGTCATCATCACGGTGCCTCTTTCCACTGCATTCGCCCTTCTCATATCTCTTGGGCTTTCCAGCATAAAGAAACTCAAAGAGCTGTACCAGACCGTGTTTTTCCTTCCCTACGTGACCAACACCCTGGCCGTAGGTCTGGTTTTCATGATACTTTTCAGAAAAACGGCTTATACCGACGGTCTTGTGAACCTCCTAATAACTTTTTTCGGAGGGGAGGCCGTGGATTTCATACAGGGTCCCTACTGGGCCAAGATGTTCGTTATGTGCTTTTACACCATCTGGGTGGTGCTTCCTTTCAAAATACTGATCCTCACGTCTGCTCTGGCTTCGGTGCCTCAGGAGTATTACAACGCAGCCAAGATCGACGGCACGTCCAAATGGAGGACCTTTACGAAGATAACGCTTCCGTATATTTCGCCAATGATACTCTATCTGGTCATAACCGGATTCATAGGAGCGTTCAAGGCCTATTCAGACGAGGTGGCTCTTTTCGGAACTGACCTCAACGGAGCGGGCATGAACACCATAGTGGGCTACGTCTACGACATGCTCTACGGAGATTCCGGCGGCTATCCCAGCTTCGCCTCCGCGGCGGCGCTGATACTTTTCGCCATAGTGCTGACCATAACAACCATCAACATGCTCATACGCAAGAAGCAGCCGGTGTAGGGAGGGGGAGTCGATATGGATTTTAAAAAGATCGAAAAATCGGCCCGGACCCGCAGCAGGGTGCTGAGCTTTGTGAAGTACTTTTTCCTGAGCCTCTGGGCTCTCATAGTGCTTTTCCCCTTCTACTGGATGCTGCTGAGCTCCATCAAGAGCTACAGCTCCTACAATTCGGAGTACGTGCCTAAGTTCTACGCCACGAATCCCACGTTTCAGAACTATCTGGACGCCTTCACGGCGGTGCCTCTGGCCAGGTACTTCGGAAATACCATCATTTTCACGGTGCTGACCACAGCGGCCATGCTGGTGGTTATAGTCCTTGCGGCCTTCGCCTTCTCCCGGCTGGAGTTCAAGGGGCGGAGCCTGCTCTTTACGGGCTTCCTGGCCCTGATGATGATACCAAACGAGCTGGTCATCATCACCAATTTCGTGACCATAACGAATCTGGGCCTTCGGAACACCTTCACCGGCCTGATCCTGCCCTCAGTCACCTCGGTATTTTACATCTACCTTCTTAAGGAAAATTTCGAGCAGATCCCCGACGACCTATACAAGGCTGCCAAGATCGACGGCTGCTCAGACTTCAGATATCTGACCCGGGTGATGATACCCATAACAAAGCCCACCATAGTGACGGTGGTCATTCTGAAGGTCATCGAGTGCTGGAACAGCTACGTGTGGCCCAGGCTGATAACTGACGATTCCGCCTATTTCCTGGTGTCCAACGGCATTCAGGAGATCCGCGAAAACGGCTTCGGCCGGGAGAACATCCCTGCCATGATGGCGGCGGTGGTCGTCATTTCCCTGCCGCTGATAATAATCTTCCTGCTCTTCCACAAGAAGATCATGGAGGGAGTTTCGAGAGGAGGTACCAAGGGATGATGAAGAAATTATTCAAGGGTCCCAAAGCCTCCTGTCTGCGCAGGACAAAGGCCGTAAGGGCTCTTGCGGCTGCGCTTTTGACAGCCCTGCTTGCCGGCCTTCTTTCCGGCTGCCACGGCACCCAGGGGCTGGACCCCTTCGAGATGCCGGAGGAATTCGATACCTCCAGGCAGTACGAGATAACATTCTGGGCAAAGAACGATACCAATGTGGCCCAGACCCGCATCTACGAGGCTGCCATAGCGGGCTTTGAGGCTCTTTACCCCAATGTCCACGTAAATCTGCGGCTCTATACCGATTACGGCCGCATTTACAACGATGTCATAACGAATATCGCCACCAATACCACCCCCAACGTGTGCGTCACCTATCCGGACCACATAGCCACCTACATGACCGGTTCCAACGTGGTGGTGCCTCTTGACGACGTATTTCAGAACGCGAAATACGGGCTGGCTGGCTCAGAGCTGCGCTTTGACGGTCCCAGCTTCTCCCAGATAGTGCCCCAGTACATAGGGGAGTGCAGGATAGGGGAGCACTGGTACGCCATTCCCTATATGCGCTCCAGCGAGGCTCTTTATATAAACAAGACCTTTGTGGAGAAGCTGGGCTATGAAGTCCCCGAGGTCGCCACCTGGGACTGGATATGGGAGGTGTCCGAGGCTGCCATGGCGAAAAATCCCGACGGGACCTTCGCCCTCAACGGCCAGAACGTTATGATCCCCTTCATCTACAAGTCCACGGACAACATGATGATACAGCAGCTAAGGCAGAAGGGGGCTCCCTACAGCACCGAGGACGGCGAGGTGCTGATCTTCAGCGACGTTACAAAGGAGCTGCTGAAGGAGATATCGAAGCACGCGGGAAGCGGCGCCTTTTCCACCTTCAAGATCTCCAGCTACCCCGCCAATTTCCTGAACGCCGGCCAGAGCGTGTTCTCCATCGACTCCACTGCCGGAGCCACCTGGATGGGCAGCAAGGCCCCAAATATCGACATCGCTGCGGACAGGATAGTGGAATTCGAGACCGTTGTCAGGCCCATCCCACAGTTTGATGCGGAGCACCCCGTCATGATATCCCAGGGGCCTTCCATCTGCGTGTTCAACAAGCAGGATCCTCAGGAGGTGCTGGCCTCCTGGCTCTTCGCCCAGTACATGCTCACAAACGACGTACAGACAGCCTACGCCAGGACCGAGGGCTATGTGCCTGTCACAACCAAAGCCCAGCAGGACCCGGACTATGAAGCATATCTCAGCGGCGAGGGAAAGTATGCCGACGAGTACAGCATAAAGCTGGATGCCACAAGGCTTATTTTAGACAATATTCCTAATACCTTTACTACGCCGGTGTTCAACGGCTCGGCTTCTCTGCGCGATGCGGCGGGGCAGATGATAGAAAATGTCTGCAAGTCCATGCGCCGCGGCCAGACTGTGGATGATGCCTACTTTGACAGCCTGTACAGCAGCGTCAATTCCCTCTACAGGCTGGACCAGCTGAGCTCGACTACCGCAGGGAAGAAGGAGCTGGGGCCCCTGCCGGAGACCTCAAAGCTGCTTCTTGGCGGCATCGCGGCGGCCTGGGTGCTCATAGGTATCTATGTGATCTGGGACAGAAGCAAAGCTCGCAGGAAGTCTTGATTATTCCTGCGAAAGGACTATAATTATATTGTTATTTATATCTCTCGAAGATAAGTATAAGTAAAAAGGACTAAACAAAAATGAAGAGAATCACAGCACTTTTATTAGTATTTGTAATGCTCCTTGGCCTTGCAGCCTGCGGCAGCGAAGATCCTAACAAGAAGAGCGCCGGAGTCATGAGCTATAAGGAGTATATGGATGCCGCTGTAGACAGCGAAGTTACCATCGAATGCTATGTAATGGCAACCCAGTCCTGGTGGAAGGATACCATCAATGTATATGCGCAGGATGGCACCGGCGGCTACTTCATCTACAATCTGGCCTGCTCAGAG
>JAEEPD010000197.1 GCA_016284575.1 Bacillota bacterium
TCCAGCGCGCCGAACTTGCCGAAGGCGTCGGCGGAGAACAGAACCTTGTCTGTCTTGTCATAGGTGAAGATGACCTCCGGCCAGTGGACCATGGGGGCAGCAACGAAGGTCAGCTCGTGGCGGCCGGTGTTCAGCACGTCGCCCTCCTTGACCACCATCCTGCGGTCCGCGAAATCGGTGCCGAAGTAGTTCTTCATCATGTTGAAGGCCGGCATGGAGGATACGATAACGGCTTCAGGATAGGTCTCCGCAAAGACTGCGATGTTAGCGGAGTGGTCCGGCTCCATGTGCTGCACCACCAGATAATCCGGGGTGCGTCCGGGAGCTACCGCCGCGATGTTGGCCAGCCATTCCTCACCGAAGTGCTGGTCCACGGTATCCATGACCACGATCTTCTCATCGTCGATGAGATATGAATTATAGGCCATGCCGTTTGGCACTATGTACTGACCCTCGAAGAGGTCTATTCTGTGATCGTTGACGCCGATGTACTTGATGTCCTTTGTGATTTCCATTTGATTCTCCTGTATATTTTAAGTTGTCATGTCGGGGCCGGTCAGGGCGCCCTCCGTGATATTACTTTAAAAACTTTTTTATAAGCGCCAGCTTCTTTCTGGTGTACGGGAAGTAGCGCATCATTATGTCCACCTTTGTGGATTTTCTCACCACGCTGCGGTAGTGGGTGAAGGTATCGAAGCTGGCCTTGCCGTGGTAGGCACCCATGCCTGACTCGCCCACGCCGCCGAAGGGCATGTTGGGTGTAGCCAGATGGATTATGGTGTCGTTTACGCAGCCGCCTCCGAAGCTGCAGCGCTCAAACACCGTCTTTTCCGTGTAGCGGCTCTCGGTGAAGAGATAAAACGCCAGGGGCTTTGGCCTGCCGCAGATGAAGTCCGTGGCCTCAGACAGCTCCTTGAAGGGGATGACAGGCAGTATGGGAGCGAAGATCTCCTCCGTCATCAGGGGCGAATCAAGAGGCGGATCCAGCACAACCGTGGGCTCCATGAAGCGGGTCTCGTCGTCATAGCCTCCGCCTATGACCACATCCACATCCTTCAGCAGCTCCTTTTTCTGCTTATAGTGCTTTTCCGAAATGATGCGGACCATCTGGTGATAGTCCTTGCCGGGGAAGAATTCCTCCAGCGCGTCCTGGAACTCGTCCAGGAATTCGCTGAGCAGGGACTCGTGCACGAAGGCATAGTCCGGAGCCACGCAGGTCTGGCCTGCGTTCAGCACCTTGCCGAAGGCGATGCGCCTGGCGGCGATCTTTACGTTGGCATCCTCCGCTACGATGACGGGGCTCTTGCCGCCCAGCTCAAGGGATACGGGGGTCAGGTGCTTTGATGCAGCCTCCATGACCACCTTACCCACGGCCACGGAGCCGGTGAAGAATATGTAGTCGAACTTCTGCTCCAGCAGGTGGGTGTTTTCCTCTCTTCCGCCCTCCACCACAGTGATGTACTGGGGCGGGAAGATCTTCGCGATCAGGGCTGCGATAAGCTTGCTGGTAGCCGGCGCGTAGGCCGAGGGCTTCAGCACCGCGCAGTTGCCTGCGGAGATGGCACCTATGAGGGGCTCAAGCGTCAGCTGGAAGGGATAGTTCCAGGGACTCATTATGAGAGCCACGCCGTAGGGCTCCGGCAGGACGAAGCTGTCCGAGGGGAACTGTGCCAGCGGAGTGCTGACAGGCCTTGATTTTACCCATTCCTCCAGGTGCTTCAGATGATAGCCTATCTCGTCCAGAACGAAGCCGGTCTCGCACATGTAGGTCTCCAGCGGAGCCTTGTGGAGATCCCTTATAAGGGCCTCCTCTATTTTCCCCTGATTCTGCTCTATGGCTGCCTTCAGCCTTTTAAGGGCCTGCAGCCTGAACTGCAGAGGCCTTGTGTTGCCTTCACTAAAGAACTGCCTCTGGGCCTGAACCAGCTTTTCGATTTCCTTTGCCTCCATGGTGGTCCTTTCTTTTTCAATCTATGAGTGAGGGAAGTTCCCGTATGTCCTTTATGACTGCGTCCGGAGCCTCTGCCTTCCCGAAGCCGTAGGAGGCGTAGATGAAGCTTACGCCTGCGGACCTGGAAGAACGCTCGTCCCCTGCGGTGTCGCCCACATAGACCGGAGCCTTAAGGCCCGCCCTGCCTGCCACAAGCTTTATGTTGTCCGCCTTGGCAAGGCCCGTGCTGCCCTCGCACTCCCAGGACTCAAAACAGGATCCAAGGCCTGAGACCTGAAAGAAGGTCTCTATATAGCCCTTCCCGCAGTTGCTCACCACAAAGAAGCGCTTGCCCCTTGCCTTAAGCTCTGCAAGGACCTCCCCGAGCCCTTCGTACACATAGGCGCCGTGCTCCAGCAGATAGTCCAGCTCCTGCTCAAGAGCAGCACGCATTATGTCATCTGAAAGCTCTCCCAGCCTGGGCCGGAAGTGGTCCGCTATTTCCTGAGCCCTCATGCCCAGAATGTCACCT
>JAEEPD010000198.1 GCA_016284575.1 Bacillota bacterium
CAGGAGCACATAGACGGCATCGACGACATAATCTTCGGCGAGCTCTGCAAGGGCGTGGTGCTGGACGACTCCAGGGAATACTACAAGCGGGTGATCGCGCAGATGAAGGAGGAGGACGGCATTGAGGGCGTCATCCTGGGCTGCACTGAGATAGAGATGCTCATAAAGCCGCAGAATCTGGACATCCCTGTGTTCGACACCACCCAGTCCCACATCGACGCAATAGTGGATTATTGCCTGGAAAGAAGGTAGGGGCAGGAATATCTGAGTTTGAAAGGCTGCAGGAAGCATCCTATTGGGTTCGATTCCCAAAAATGTTATAAAGCAAAAGAAAAACACCATAGGGTGTTTTTCTTTTACTTGGAGCGGATGAAGGGAATCGAACCCTCGACCGCAGCTTGGGAAGCTGCTGTTTTGCCATTAAACTACATCCGCATTTTATTGTGTTAAGCCATTTGCGTCCGCTTGCAGGCAGCTCAAGCTTCGCATTCTGCTCGCTTTCGCTGGCAAGCTTGCGCATCGGACTTACCGCTGCTCTGCCTTCGCTGCGCTCGGCAATCGCAGGGTCAAGTCTCGAAAACTACATCCGCATGATATTGTGTTATGCCATTTGCGTCCGCTTGCAGACAGCTCAAGGTTTACACATCGAACTTAAATAATTTATCATGGATCACGCAAAAATACAAGAGAAATGCAGGAGAAAAATGGAGCAGAGGCATCCTTGGCCTTGAGACAGCTGCGGGCTCTTTTATTGAAATAATCGATTGTACTGACCGTACATTTTAGTGTATTATGTATCCGAATGTGAGTGATATTATAATCCCGCTTTATATTGGGCGGGTGACAGGAGACTATTATGGAATACGAAGGAAGAATATGCAGAGCGCCGGGGGAGAGGGCAAGCTACAACCTGCCCGTCACCGTGGGCTGCTCCTATAACCACTGCAAGTTCTGCGGCCTTTTCAAGGATCTTACCTACAGGGAGATCCCCCTGGAGAAGATCGAGGAGGAGCTCAGGCGCGTGAAGGATCTTGGCGGAGACCCCAAGGTGGTCTACCTTGGCGACGGCAACGCCTTTCACCTTAAGGCAGAGCAGCTGGTGACCATACTGAATATGGTCCACAGCTATTTCCCGGGTTGTCAGGAGATCCGTATGGATTCAACGGTCCCCGATATTCTGGCTAAGACCGACGAGGAGCTGAAGACCCTGGCAGAGCTGGGTGTCAAGAGGCTTTACATCGGTGTTGAGACAGCTCTGCCCGATGTGCTGAAGTTCATGAACAAGTGCCACACTCTTCCCATGGCTTATGAGGCCATAGAGCGCATCCACAAGGCTGGCATCGACTACGCGGCCCATGTGATGAGCGGCGTGGCAGGAGAGGGCAGGGGCATTGAAAATGCCGAGGCGCTGGCTGCTTTCGTAAACGAAACAAAGCCCGTGCTGGTGGTGAATTTCGACATGTTCCCAAGCCACATGGAGGAGGATATGGCTGCGGGACGCTTTGTTCCTGCAGAACTGAAGGAAAGCCTTGCTGAATGCCGCCGCTTTATAGAACTGGCAGCTGTGGAGGGCGTGGAATACGATTCATCCTTCGGCTTCCCGCCTGACAGAGTCTGGGGCACGCTGCCAAAGGACAGAGAAAAAATGATAGCTGCTATCGAAAGAATGAAGAAGACGTTATAGTAAAAATATAGTATTATATAGACCGCCGTGGATCGCACAGGGCGGTCTTCGTTTTCATGAATATAAAAGGGAGTAGCTGCGCAGCTCCTGCTGCGCTATATCCGTCGTCATCACGCCGAAGGGCCGGTGGATATACTTTAAGCAAGACTTTTGTATGGATCTTGAGCATGCAAAAGTTTTTTATTGCTCAAAGAAGCTTAAGGAGGGATAAATTGAAAATTGCAGCGATCATTCTTTTCCTGCTGATGTACGCAGGGATCTTCATATTTCCACGGTTCAAGCACTGGGTAGCCCTGGGTACGGCCTTGATATTTATCGTGTTTGGGATACTTCCGCTGAGGCAGATCCCTGGGGCCATAGACTGGAATGTGCTGATGATGCTGACCGGCACCATGGTTCTGGTGGACTATTTCATCCAGTCCCAGATGCCAGCGGTCATAGCGGACAAGCTTCTTAAAAAGGCGCCGAACCTGATGTGGCTGACCATCTTCATGTCCCTGTTTGCCGGCGTCATCTCCGCCTTTATCGACAATGTTTCCACTGTCCTGATGGTGGCGCCTGTGGGGCTTGCCATCTGCAGAAAGCTGAAGATCTCCCCGGTCAACATGATAATCTGCATCGCCGTGTCCTCCAATCTGCAGGGCGCAGCCACTCTGGTGGGGGATACCACCTCCATAATGCTGGGAGCCTATGCGAACATGGACTTTATGGACTTCTTCTGGATGAAGGGCCGGCCGGGCATATTCTTTGCGGTGGAGCTGGGTGCTCTCTGCACGGTCCCCATCATGATGTGGATGTTCAGAAAGGACAAGGATAAGGTGGAGACCAAAGGCACTGCAGTGTGCAGGGATCACCTTCCTGGCTATATGATGCTCCTGATGATAGGCCTGCTTATCGCAGCTTCCTTCATACCCGGAAAGCCTGCGGTAACCAACGGCGTCATCTGCCTGCTCTGCGCAGCCCTGAATGCAGCCCTGGAGTATTATGCAAAAGGCAATAAAGCGGGACTTAAGCACGCCGCTAAGGAGCTGGATGTACAGACCCTTCAGATGCTGTTTGCCCTGTTCCTTGTAATAGGCGGCATAAGCCACATGGGAATCATAGACGATCTCGCGGCGCTTATAGCAGGAATGGGCAGCAAGGGCATTTTCCTGCTCTATACTGTGGTGGTCTGGGCTTCGGTGCTGATCTCCGCCTTTATAGACAATATCCCCTATGTGGCAACCATGCTCCCTGTGCTTCAGGGGGTCATAGCAAGCTGCGGCGCTCCTGCGGAGCTGCTGTACTTCGGCCTTCTTACCGGTGCCACCCTGGGCGGCAATCTCACGCCCATAGGCGCCTCCGCAAATATCGCAGGCGTTGGCATG
>JAEEPD010000199.1 GCA_016284575.1 Bacillota bacterium
CTGGTGGGCTTCCTCTTCCACGAAATGGGATGGCTTGGAGATAACTGCCTCCAGGAAGCCAATGCCTATGGATTCGCCATCACCATCCTGATGGTATATCTGCTGGGCGGACTTTCCTCCAACGATCCTTCCATCATTCTTTCCACCTTCGGAAAGGCAGCCACCTTCGTTATCGCCTGCGCCATCGGCATGGCAGGCATTGCCTTCATCGCCAGCAAGATCTTCAAGAAGAGATTTTGGATCACCTGGGCCATCACCCTCAATGCTTACCTTGGTTTCCCCATCAACGTGGTACTGACCAACGAGGCTCTCGAACTGAATACGGAAGAGGGGGACGAAAGAGCTGCTGTTTCCGCAGAGCTCATGCCCCAGATGCTGGTGGCATCCTTCGTATGCGTTACCATCGTATCCGTTATCGTTGCAGGTGTTCTTGTTAAATATCTGTGATCTATACACGTATCTTACACAGACCAGGCAGTGCGGACACCGTTACTGCCTGTTTTTAAAAGGAGAAGTACATGAAAGAATTTGTAAAAAGGCTTGCCGCAGAGCAGAAAGAAGCCATAAGAGAAGACAGGCACTATCTACATCAGCATCCCGAGCTCAGCTTTGAAGAATACGAGACCAGCAAGTGGATCAAGGAAAGGCTCACTGCCCTTGGCATCCCCATGGCAGAGGGCATCACCGGGACCTCCGTCGTTGGCATACTCGAAGGCAGCGAGCCCGGTCCCACCATTGCCTTCAGGGCGGATTTTGATGCGCTTCCCGTAGATGAGGATAACGATCTGCCCTTTAAGAGCCTTAAGCCCGGAGTGATGCATGCCTGCGGTCACGACACTCACTGCGCCACACTTATGAGCTTTGCTGCTATACTTGCGAGGCACCCCGAGCTTATTAAGGGCAAGGTAAAGTTCATCTTCCAGGCAGCAGAGGAAAAGCTTCCCGGCGGGGCTGTACAGCTGGTAAAGGACGGGGTGATGCAGGATGTGGACTATGCCTTTGGCTATCACAGCGCATCCGGACTTGAAGTAGGGAAGGTCCTTGTAAATGAAGGGGCTGTAAGTGCAGCCGTTGCCACATACGAGCTGAAGATCACAGGAAAGGGCGGTCACGGATCCACTCCAAGCTCCGCTCTTAATCCCATGCCCATAGCCTGCATGGTTGGGACTGCCCTTAACCAGATCAAACCAGAAAAGGTAAGCCCCATCCACGGAACCACAGTTACCGTATCCTATATCCACGGCGGGCAATATCCCAATATCATTCCCGGGGACTGCATCCTTGGGGGAAACATCAGGACCCTTGACAATGACGACCTGAAGCTTATACTGGATAACATTGAGAAGATCTCCAAGGGGATCTGCGAGGCCTGGGGCGCCAGCTGCGATTTCAGCTGCGTTGTGGGCTATCCTGCCACCATCAATGCTCCGGAGCAGACGGCTCTTGCAAGAAGCGTGGTTGAAGAGCTTGGTTACGAGGCCAAGACCTCCGATCCTAATCTTGGGGCAGAGGACTTTGCATACTTTTCTCTGGAAAAGCCCAGCTGCTATTTCAACGTTGGCGGTGCAGATCCTGAGAATCCCTCCACTTACTCGCCTCATCACAACAAGAACTTTATGCTGGATGAGGATATGCTGGATGTGGCTTTGGAGTGCGAGCTTGGCATTTATCTGAGGGCCACCGATCAAAAATAGGTTTTAGAATGATAAGCAATTTCCATACCCATACCTGGCGCTGCAATCACGCCACCGGGACCGAGCGGGAATATATTGAAACGGCAAAAAGAAACGGTCTTAAGAGACTGGGCTTTTCGGACCATACTCCCTATCTTTTTACGCCGCCTTATTATTCCCGCTTCCGCATGAAGCCTGAGCTTACAGGGGATTATTACAGGACCGTAGGAGAGCTCAGGGAGGAATACGGCAGGGATCCGGAGGCTCCGCAGATCTTTATAGGCTTTGAGATGGAATATTATCCGGAGTTTTTCAGGCAGACTCTGGACTTTCTTGCTGAAAGCACTGTAAAGCTGTCTTCCGGCGCAGAAGCAGGGCTTCAGTATCTGGTCCTGGGACAGCATTTTACGAACAGCGAATACAACGGCAAATATTCCGGCAGCGCAACTGATGACGAAACTGTGCTGGCAGACTATGTGGAAAGCTCTGTAAAGGCCATGGAAACAGGGCTCTTCAGCTTTTTTGCCCACCCGGATCTGATACAGTATGTCGGGCCTGAAAGGACATATGAAAAGCACATCAGGCAGCTTCTTGCGGCGGCTCAGGAGCTGGATGTGCCTCTGGAGATAAATCTTCTTGGCATGCACGAGGGACGTCACTATCCCTCGGAGCTCTTCTGGAGCCTGGCAGCTGAGACGAAATGCCGCATGATCCTTCAGAACGACGCCCACGAGGCCTGGATGGTGGGAGACCCCGGGCTTGTATCAAGGGGCGAAGCCTTCGCTAAAAGGCTGGGCATAAAGCTCACTGAGGATATAGAACTTATCGATCCGCTCAGACAGGGGGGCTGGAAATGACTATTTCAGAGGATTTCAGGGAACTGATGGAGCATTATAATCTTCCGGAGCGGCTCCGAGCCGGAGATTTTGTTCTTTTCGACTACGAAAAGGAAATACTTAAAAAAAACATAGACGATTTCTATGAAATGATAGAAAGGGACTGCAGCGTCAGCCTTGAGGACTTCACATATTTTATGGATTTTCTTCAGATCTTCATGGATACCGAGGGCGATGCCGGGGAGATACTTTCCTATGCCTGCATAAAAAGCAATAAGCTAAGAAGCGGAATGGAGCGGATCAGCAGGATAGCGCACTATGAGTCAATCCTGGACAAGGCTGAAGCCGCCATGAGGGAAGGGCGCAGCAGGAAGGATCCTGAGCTTGACCGCTGGATAGAGGAGCTGAAATACTATTATGAGGGGACTGACTGGAAGGCCGATTTCGCTGCGGATGAAAGGGGCGAGCTTCCCGCGGACCTAAAGCGTGGAGTGCTTTCTGAGGACGGTATATACAACGTTCTTGAGTGGTACGGCGAGCTGGAAGAGCAGTAGTTCAGATCAAATATAAATTTTGACAAAATTTTGATTTTTGCACTTGCATTTTCGATTTAATGTGTTAAACTATCACCAATTGAAAAAACAAAGGCTGTGACGAAGACAGGCGATAAGACGTAGTTCCCAGAGAGTCCGGGCAGGTGAGAGCCGGGCAATGAAGCTTATCAGTCCCATCACTTCCGAGCCGGAGGTCCGAAAGCTTCAGCAAGTAGGCGCCTTCCGTGACTGCTGCGTTAATGCATAAGGATTGTTGGATCCTGAGTGGCGCGAAAGCGCAATTTGAGTGGTACCGCGGGTACAGAAAATGAATTCTGACTCGTCTCAAAGAATTGCTTTGAGGCGAGTTTTACTTTTTGACCAACATCAGGAGTCAGACAAACCTCGATATCAGACAGGAGGAAAGAAAATGGCAACACAGAATTCCCAGAGCCAGCTGATGGAGATAGCTCTTCGTATAAGGGAACTTCGCGAGATCTTCGGCTACAGCTGCAAGGAGATGGCAGAAATGACGGAGACCACAGAGGCTGAATACAGACAGTATGAATCCGGCTCCGTGGATTTCCCCTTCACCTTTACCTACAAGTGCGCCCAGGCCTTCGGAGTTCAGATGACAGAGCTTCTTGAGGGTCACAGCGCCAAGCTCCGTTCCTATACTGTAACCAGAAAGGGTTCCGGACAGGATACAGCCAAGGAGGAGGGCATCAAGATCGTAAATCTGGCTCCTAATTTCGCGGACAAGATAGGCGAGCCCTACTACGTAAAGTACGACTATTCAGCCAAGCAGCAGAACATGCCCATCCATACCACCACCCACGCAGGCCAGGAGTTCGACTATATCATTAGCGGCTCTTTGCTGGTGCAGGTAGGTGACAACAGGGAGGTGCTCCACGAGGGCGACAGCATTCTCTATAACAGCTCCACTCCCCACGGAATGATAGCCGTTGACGGAAAGGACTGCGAGTTCCTTGCAATAATCCTGCCCGGCGAGGAGACCTCTGAGCAGGAGATCCTTGAGACCGTAAAGTCCGCAAGATCCACAACAAAGCTCATAGCAGAGGAATACGTAAAGACCGTGGAGGACAAGAGAGGAGCACTTCAGACCATCTCCTTCGAGAACACGGAGCACTTCAACTTCGCCTATGATATCGTTGATGAGATCGCTGAGAAATATCCGGACAAGCTGGCCATGATCCATCTTGACAAGGAAAAGAACGAGCAGCGCTTCACCTTCAGGGACATGTCCGAGGAATCCAGCAGGACCGCAAATTACTTCAGGTCCCTTGGCATTCAGAAGGGCGACATGGTAATGCTGGTGCTCAAGCGCCACTACCAGTTCTGGTTCTCCATGCTGGCTCTTGAAAAGATAGGTGCCATTGCGGTTCCCGCCACCTTCCTTCTGAAGGAGCACGACTTCGAATACCGCTTCAATTCAGCCCAGATCAAGGCCATTGTCTGCACAGCTGACGGCGACACTGCAGAGATGGTGGATGCAGTCCAGGCAAAATGCCCGAGCCTTGTGACCAAGATCATGGTCGGAGGAAAGGCTCCCGGCTGGCACGATTTCAACGATGAATACCAGATGTTCAGAAAGACCTTCAAGCGTCCCGAGGACTGCTCTGAAGGAAACGACACCGCCATCATGTTCTTCTCCAGCGGCACCACCGGCAATCCCAAGATGGTAAAGCACAGCCATACCTATTCCCTTGGCCACTTTGTGACAGCCAAATACTGGCACTGCTGCGAGAGAGACGGTCTGCATCTGACCATCTCCGACACCGGCTGGGGCAAGTCCCTCTGGGGCAAGTTCTATGGCCAGTGGCTCTGCGAGGGCGCTGTATTCGTATACGACTTCGACCGCTTCAGCGCTGCGGACATCCTGCCGCTGTTCAAGCAGTACAATATAACCACCTTCTGCGCACCTCCCACCATGCTGCGCATGATGATAAAGGAGGATCTGAAGAATTATGACCTGTCCTCCGTACACCACATGACCACCGCTGGCGAAGCACTGAATCCCGAGGTCTACAAGCAGTTCGAGCAGAAGACCGGACTACAGATAATGGAGGGCTTCGGCCAGACCGAGACCACCCTTACCATAGGAAACCTGATCGGTACCACTGCCAGGATAGGCTCCATGGGAAAGGCAACTCCCCAGTACCACATAGAGCTGCTCAACAGAGAGGGCGAGATCTGCGCTGTCGGTGAGACCGGAGAGATCTGCATAGACGTGAGCAAGGGGGCTCCCGCAGGCTTGTTCCAGGAATATTTCAAGGATCCCGAGCTTACAGAGCATGTGCTTCACGACGGCTATTATCACACCGGTGATACGGCATGGAAGGATGAGGACGGCTATTTCTGGTACGTGGGAAGAGTCGATGACATCATCAAGTCCAGCGGCTACCGCATCGGACCCTTCGAGATCGAAAGCGTCATAATGGAGCTGCCTTATGTGCTTGAATGCGGCGTTTCCGCTGCTCCGGACGAGATCCGCGGCCAGATCGTAAAGGCTTCGATAGTCCTTACAAAGGGGACCAAGCCCACCGAGGAGCTGAAGAAGGAGATCCAGGATTACGTAAAGCAGCACACTGCGCCTTACAAGTATCCAAGACTCGTAGTCTTCAGGGATGAACTGCCCAAGAGCATCTCCGGCAAGATACAGAGAAATAAACTTTAAAAATCGATCATTATTTTAACGATTTAATTTGACAAAGCGTTTCCTTTGAGTTAAAATACACGAAATCAAAGGCGATGACGAAGAGAGCTTAAGAAAAGCGAGCCTACAGAGAGCCGGGCAGGGTGGAAGCCGGCGGCAAGCTCCTTAAGACTGTAGCTTCTGAGCCGGGAGGAAGAAAGCATCTGCAAGTAGAGCCTCTCCGTGACTGCTGCGTAAATGCATAAGGCTTGATTGAGCCTGAGTGGCGCCGATGGCGCAATTTGAGTGGTACCGCGGGTACGTAATTGTGATTACGGCTCGTCTCAAAGCTTTAACTTTGAGGCGGGCTATTTTATTTCAGACCCGCCGGAGAACCAGAGGGGATATAGAAAATGGCAAACAGTATCGAACTCAACACAAGAATCCAGGACATGGCTGCCCGTATAAGGGAGCTGAGAGAGATCCAGGGCTTCAGCCAGGAAGAAATGGCAAAGAAGACTGAGATAAGCCTGGCAGAATATCAGAAGATCGAATCGGGCCAGGGCGACATGCCCTTCGGCTTCCTGTTCAAAGCAGCCACAGAGCTTAAGGTCGATGTTACGGACATCATCGAGGGTCACAGCCCCAAGCTGAAATCCTATACCCTGACCAGGCGCGGCACAGCCCAGGAGGTCAACACCGCTCATGGAATGACCTACTACAATATGGCCTATTCCTTCCAGAACAGGATATCCGAGCCCCTGTATGTAAGAGCTATGTACAGAGGCGGCACCAGCGCTTCTGACATCGAGCTCACCACCCACGAAGGCCAGGAGCTGGATATAGTCATATCCGGAAGCCTGCTGGTGCAGATAGGCGAGCACAGAGAGGTTCTGGGGCCCGGAGACTCCATATACTTCGACAGCAGCATGCCCCACGGCGAAATGGCGGTAGGCGGCAGCGACTGTGAATTCTACGCCATAGTTCTCAATCCGGACGGCGTACCCATTCCTGAGCTTCAGCCCGTAAAGGCCACTGCCGACACCTCCATCATCCTCAGGGACGACAAGGACCGCATCTACAGGAAATACATCGATGTGGTGGAGAACGAAAACGGAACGCCCACCTCTATCACCTTCAAGAATACGGAGCACTTCAACTTCGCCTTCGACCTGGTGGACGAGATGGCAAAGAAGGATCCGGACAAGCTGGCCATGCTGCACATTTCCAAGGACTTTACCGAGCGCAGATTCACCTTCCGCGATATGAGCTCCTGGTCCAACAGAGCAGCAAATTACTTTAAGGCCATAGGTATCAAAAAGGGTGACAGGGTAATGCTCATCCTGAAGCGCCACTACCAGTTCTGGTTCGCCATGCTGGGCCTCAATAAGCTTGGAGCAATCGCCATCCCAGCCACCAACCAGCTGCAGTCCCACGACCTGGAATACCGCTTCAATTCAGCCGGGGTCAAGGCTATAATCGCCACCGCCGATGACGGCGTTCCCGAGCAGGTGGACATCGCTGAGCTTACCAGCCCCACGCTAAAGCACAAGATCATTGTAAACGGCGAGAGGGAAGGCTGGAGGAACTTCAACGAAGAGATAGAGATGTACCGCAGCCACTTCGAAAGGGGAGAGGATGCACCAGGAGGAGACGATTACATGCTGATGTTCTTCACCAGCGGCACCTCCGGCTATCCCAAGATCGCGGCACACAATTATAAATACGCTCTTGGCCACTTCCACACCGCCCGCTACTGGCACAATGTGGATCCCGACGGACTGCACCTGACCATCTCCGATACCGGCTGGGCCAAGTCCATGTGGGGCAAGCTCTACGGACAGTGGCTCTGCGAGGCAGCCACCTTCGTATACGACTTCGACCGGTTCGACGCGTCGGTGATCCTGCCCATGTTCAAAAAGTACGGCATCACCACCTTCTGCGCGCCACCCACCATGCTGCGCATGATGATCAAGCAGGACCTTTCAAAGTACGATTTCAGCACCGTAAAGCACATGTCAACTGCAGGCGAGGCCCTGAATGCAGAGGTCTACAAGCAGTTTGAGAAGCAGACAGGACTGCAGATAAAGGAGGGCTTCGGCCAGTCCGAGAGCACCATGATAATCGGAAACCTGGTGGGCGCGCCCCACAAGGTTGGCTCCATGGGCAAGCCTGCTCCCATCTACGACGTTTCTTTGATGGACAGAGACGGCAACATCATCGGCGACGGCGAAA
>JAEEPD010000003.1 GCA_016284575.1 Bacillota bacterium
AAGAATTGGTGTAAATATAGCTCAAAAACTTAAAAATGGCAGGAATGAGCTGCGGAAGCTTCCGGAAGGCAGGCTCAGGATCGTTAAAAAGGGGCATTATTATTCCTATCAGCTTCATCTGATTAAGGACGGAAAAAGGATAAGGCGAGGTATCGCAGCAAACTCCAGGCTTATAGCTCAGCTGGCCAGAAAGGAGTATCTGCTGGAGGAGAACCGGAGGCTGGAGGAGGATCTGACTCAGATAAGAAAGACCTTCCGGCTGCTGAATGGCACTGAGCCCGAAAAAATCCTGAAAACCATGCCATCGCACTACGAGAATATATCATCAGGACTGCTTGTCGGCAGAAGCGGGATCGCTGTCAATCCCGTTGAAGATCCCTCAATGCCGCCAAAACAAGTGACTCTGCGAATAACGGATATGAGCCCTGCAGAATGGGGCGCCATGCCTTACAGAGCAAACACAAAGAATCTGGAGGATAAAACTGTCCTGACATCCATAGGATTCTGGGTCCGATCCAGGGGCGAGTCGGGAATAACTGAGATATATGCGGATCTGCTTACCCCTATCCATTATGATGAGCTGCTGGTCATCAATGGATATGATATCTCTCCGGACTTTATAGCGATCCGCCCGGATGGAAAGCTGATATTTCACGAGCACTGCGGAAGGCTGCAGGATAAAAGATATATTGAGCACCATTTCTGGAAACGCCGTCAGTACCAGCAGGCAGGCATCACGGAATGGGACAATCTGATCGTCACCTATGACAGTCCAGATGGCGGGATCGACATGAAGCTGATCCGGGCACAGATAGAAAGCAAGTTTTACTGATTCCAAGGGACAGCAATGCAGCCATTTAGCTCCAGCTTGAAGAAGGGCCAGTGCTGATTATTGCTGACGATGCGCAAAAGCAAATACTAAAAAAAACAAGCGGCACTTTTGTAGACAGCGCCGCTTGTGAATTCTTAGTGCATAAACTTTTTTGATTAATCAGCATCGTGAGAAGCTAAACCGTTTTATAGAAACCCTTAGTATATTGACCTAATTCGATTATTTTTACTCATCGTGTGCAGCTGAACCGCTTTCACAGCAAGGCTGATGCGGTTTTTTCTGATTGGCCGAAAAACCTTATCCTGTTTTTTCATCAGCTGCGTTTCAACTTTTTTTCGTTCTTCTGGCCGAAAAATCTCTACACCGCCACGGGTATGCCCTTTATCTGGGGGCCGTGCTGATAATCCAAAAGCTTGATGTCCTCGGGAGTAAAGTCGTAAAAGTCCTTTATCTCGGGGTTTACCCAGAGCTTCGGCGCAGGATAGGTGGGACGTTCTATCAGCTCCGCTATCACGGGCAGGTGACGGTCGTAGATGTGAGCGTCGGCTATGACGTGGACCAGCTCGCCGGCCTCAAGGCCGCTCACCTGAGCGAAAAGGTGCATCAGAACCGCATACTGGGCCACATTGAAGGCGTTGGCAGCCAGAATGTCCTGGGAGCGCTGGTTAAGGATGGCGTTGAGCCTTCCGTCCACCACATTGAAGGTCATGGAATAGGCGCAGGGCTCCAGGCGCATCTCGTGCAGGTCCGCAAAGTTAAAGAGATTCGTCATGATGCGGCGGCTGTAGGGGTCGTTTTTCAGGCACCAGAGCACGTTGTCCACCTGGTCCATCTCCCCCTGCTTGAAGGGATATTTTATGCCCAGCTGGTAGCCGTAGGCCTTGCCGATTGTGCCCTCCTCGTCCGCCCAGGCATCCCAGATGTGGGCATCCAGATCCGAAAGCCTGTTGCTCTTCTTCTGCCAGATCCAGAGGATCTCCTTTACGCAGGTCTTGAAGGCCACAGGCCGCTGGGTCACCGCGGGAAACTCCTTCGAAAGGTCGTAGCGGTTGACCACCCCGAACACTTTCTTTGTATATGCAGGCACGCCGGTATCCTCCCAGTGGGCGCGGATCTTCTGACCCTCGGTGGAGAAGCCCTCATCAAGCACCTTGCGGCACATGTTTATGAAAAGTGTATCTGCGTAGCTCATAAGTATTCCCTCGATCTTTCGCTGTCCGACGTGTCCTGCCGTCGGGAAGACCCGCCCTTGCGCCTCGCTTTCGCTCGCCGAAGGGCGTCCTCACCAGCATCACCCGTCTAACTAAATAGTTCAAATTATTGTATCAAAAATGGCGATGCTTTTAAAGCACCGCCATGATTATTTTATTTATTGTATCCAAGTTATCCTCTATTTGTCAGCCTCCGCTGCTGCCGCTGCAGGCTGGCCCTTGCCGTTCACCACAAGCTGCTTGTAAGAGAACCACAGGAACACGCCCATGCTCAGGCAGATCACGCTGTTGATGTGCCAGGCCTGCGCGTAGGTGATATAGCCAAGCAGATGTCCGAACAGGGTCGGGGAAATGACTCTGCCCAGAGATCTTGAGGTCTCGAACAGGGACTGGCATCTGGCCAGGTGGCTGGGGGGAGAATTCTCCGCGATGAAGCCGCCGCTGTCGGTGGTGATAAGTATCTCGCCTATGGTCCAGACCACTGCCAGAGCGGGGACCATCCAGGGGAACCTCAGCCATGCGTAGCCGCCGAAGCCGATGGCATAGAAGATGACGCCGATGACCATCTTCTTGTACTGGTGCATGTGCTTGAAGTGGGCCACAACGATGGGGGAGAGGATCAGAATGGTGATGCCGTTGGCGCTCCATACGCGGCCTGCAAACACGGATGCGGTCTGAAGGTCGAAGGTATCGGTCATCTGCATGCTCAGGATGAAGTTGACCATCTGATAGCAGATGGTGATGAGTATCAGGGAGATGTAGAAGCGCATCAGCACAGGTCTTGCCATTACAACCTTGAACACGCTCTCGGTGTTCTCTCCGCCGGAGCGGTCGTCCAGCTCCTTCTTGGCGCGGGCGATGCTCGGATCGTAGTTATCTACGGTAAAGACGCTGAAGAAGACCATGGCGCAGCAGATTATGATGGCCTGCAGCCTGTAGACCCAGGGCAGATGGTTGTAGAACAGCATACCGCCGATGGCAGGGCCTATGGCTATACCAAGGTTGCTGCACAGGTACAGCAGGGAGAAGCCCTCGCGCCTTCCGGTGCCTCTCATGGCGTCAGCAAGCATGCCCGCTATACCGGGGTATGCGGCACTGGAGAAGAAATTGGTTATGAAAAGGAATGGGATGACCCATCTGCTGCGGCAGAGTACGGAACTCATGAAGCAGCTGATGACTACCATCACGAACATGCTGATGGTGATGCGCTTGCGGCCGTAAAGGTCTGCCAGTCTGCCTCCCAGCATGGATGCCAGCACGGCCAGGATGGCCTGACCCGAAACTATATAGCCTATGATGGTCTCCGGCAGTCCAAGAATGCTTCTGAGCAGCAGCGTTGAGATGGTAAAGCTCATGGAGCTGAAGCCCAGTATCATTCTTGACAGACAGATAACATAGACCTGTTTGGGCAAGCCTCTATACTGATTGATATAATTCAAATGGTGATCCTCCTGCGGATGCCTCTAAAGTATCTGTTTTTCAAAACGCAAGTATATCATTACTCGTCTTGGACTTCAATATGTTCCTTGGCCGTTCCCATACCGTACTTTCTGTAGGAGAAGTACATGAAGACAGACATGGCCAGGCAGAGCACGGTGTTGATGTGCCATGCCTGCTTATAGCTGATGTATCCCAGCAGCCAGCCGAAGAGAGGGCTGGAGAGGGATCTTCCCACAGATCTTGATGTCTGGTAGAGAGACTGACAGCGGGCCACATGGCTCACGGGTGAATTGTCTGCGATAAAACCGCCGCTGTCGGTGGAGATCAGTATCTCGCCGAGAGTCCATATAAATGCCGAAGTCAGAGCCATGATCGGATGCCTCAGGTATGCATAGGATCCGAAGCCTATCGCGTAAAGGATGGTGGCGAAGACCATCTTCTTGAACTGATGCATATGCTTGAACTTCGCGGAAACTATAGGCGAGAAGAACAGTATGGTGAATCCGTTGACCGACCACACGCGTCCGGAGAACTTGGAAGCGACCTCCAGACCGAAGCTGTCGTTCATCTGCAGGTTCAGCACGAAGCTGACCATCTGGTAGCAGATGGTGATGACGATCAGCGAACCAAAATAACACATAAGTATGGGGCGTTCCTGCAGCACCTTGAAGATACTGACTCCGCTCTCCGCATCGTTGGTACCGTTTTTCCTTGCCTGAACAGCAATCTTTCTGCTGGCTCTTGCAATGCTGGGGTCATAATTGTCAACGGTAAAGATCCCGAAGAACAGCATGGCTATGCAGATCACTATGGCCTGGCATCTGTAGACCCAGGGGAGGTGATTGTAGAACAGCGCCCCTCCGATGGCCGGTCCGATGGCGATGCCCAGGTTCTGGCAGAGGTAGAGAAGAGCGAAACCTTCTCTTCTGCCTGTCCCTCTCATAGCGTCTGCCAGCAGACCTGCGAT
>JAEEPD010000200.1 GCA_016284575.1 Bacillota bacterium
GTGGATACCTCCCACCTGAACTTCGGCGGCTTCGACGATCTTTGCGATATCCTGAAGAAGCCCTTCGTTGCAACTCACTCCAACGCATGGGAGCTTTGCCATCACAAGAGAAACCTCACCGATGACAGACTGAAGAAGCTGGCTGCAAAGGGCGGCTGCACCGGTCTGAACTTCGGACCCGAGTTCCTGAATGCAAAGACCCAGACTGCTGAGAGCATGGATCACGACAAGGATTCCACAGCCTTCATGATTGCAGAGCACGCAAGACATATTGCAGACGTTGCAGGTGTTGATACCGTAGCTCTTGGTACCGATTTCGACGGTATCGGCGGAAATCTTGAGGTCGGCTCCCCCGACAAGATGTGGATCCTTGAGAGAGAACTCAAGAGACACGGCTTCACCGAGGCTGAGATCGACAAGATCGGATACAGAAACGTCCTGAGAGTTATGGACGATGCATGCAAATAAGCAGAAAGGAATAATTAAATGTTCAGACCAATCGATATGCACTGCGATACCCTGATGCTGGGCATCCTGCAGGAAAAGAAGGGCGGCCCCCAGGCAGATCTCATGAAGATGAGCGGCATGGTCGACTTCGAGAGAATGATCCGCGGCAACTACATGGCTCAGTTCTTCGCAGTATGGATGCTCCCTCCGGGACACGAAAAGTGGTTCGGCTGCAGCTTTGAGGATGAAGAGTACATCAACATGGGTACTAAGATCTTCAATCAGAGCGTAGCAGCTCATCAGGACATCGCCGCTGCAGCAAAGAATGCTGATGAGATCCGCAGAAACTTCCTGAACGGCAAGATCTCCGCAGTTCTTACCATGGAAGACGGAAGAGCAGTGGACGGCAAGCTGGAGAACATCAAGAAGTTCTATGAGGACGGCTACAGAGCAATGTCCATCATCTGGAACAACGAGAACTGCTTCGCATATCCCAACGCATGGGATGCTGAGGCTCACAAGCTGGGCCTGAAGCCCTTCGGCAAGGAAGCCATTCAGTACATGCAGGAGCTTGGCATGCTGGTAGACGTGTCCCACCTGAACGAAGGCGGATTCTTCGACTGCGTAGACATTCTGAAGAAGCCCATCGTCGCCACCCACTCCAATGCCCGCGCGCTCTGCAACCACAAGAGAAATCTGACCGACGAGCAGCTGGTTGCTCTGGCTAAGAACGGCGGCATCACCGGCATCAACTTCGGACCCGAGTTCTCCAACGCTGACACCCAGACCGCAGAGAGCAACGATCACGACATCAACCAGACCGCTGCACAGCTGGCAAAGCATGCCCGCTACATCGCAGACAAGGCCGGCGTAGCTACAGTAGCTCTCGGCACCGACTTTGACGGTATCTCCGGAAACCTGGAGATCGGCTCCTGCGACAAGATGTACATCCTTGAGAACGCTCTGCGCAAGGAAGGCTTCACCGAAGCTGAGCTGGACATGATCTCCTATAGAAACGCACTCCGCGTTATGGACGAGGCCATGAAGTAGGGCTATTCCCTGAAAAGGCTGTTAAAAGGTCATTTAAAAAACGAAAGCAGCATCACCCCAATAGGTGGTGCTGTTTTTATTTGCTCCGGGCCTTCTTGCGCCTGCGGCTTTGGGTAGTGTATAATTACTTTGTTGACAGTTTTTATGTTGTTAAAGGAGGAATTAACATGATCCACGGCGTTGACATGCACTGCGATACTCTGAACAGAAGTGTAATGACAAGATTCAAGGGCGAATGCGAGCTGCCCGATATGTTCAAAATGGATGGCATGGTGGACTTTGACCGTCTTATAAAGGCAGAGGCTATGTGCCAGTTTTTTGCGGTATTCATGCTTCCCCCGGGAGCCAGAAGATTCCACGGTCTTGACAAGGATCTGGACGATCAGGTCCACATTCAGTGGGGCTCCGAGATACTGCGATATAACGTAGAAAAATACAGCGATAAAATGGCTATGGCCTACAGCGCAAAGGATATCAGAAGAAATTTCCTGAACGGCAAGGTCTCCGCTATGCTCACCATAGAGGACAGCAGGGCAGTGGACAATAAGCTGGAGAATATAAAGAAGTTCTACGACCTGGGCTACAGAGTCATGGGCGTTATCTGGAACAATGAAAACTGCCTGGCTTACCCCAATGCCTGGGCAGAGGAGGATATGATGAAGGGTCTCAAGCCCTTCGGCAAGGAGGCCGTTCAGTACATGGAGGAACTGGGCATAGTGGTCGACTGCTCCCATCTGAACTTCGGCGGCTTTGACGATCTCTGCGACATCCTTAAGAAGCCCTTCGTAGCCACCCATTCCAATGCGATGGCGCTGAGTCCTCACAAGAGAAATCTGGACGATTCCAGGCTGAAGAAGCTTGCCGCAAAGGGCGGCTGCACCGGTCTTAACTTCGGAGCCGAGTTCCTGAACCAGAAGACCCAGACCCCCGAAAGCAACGAGGCCTGCAAGGACTCCACAGCCTTCCTTATCGCTGAGCACGCAAGGCATATTGCCGATGTGGCCGGCGTGGACACCGTAGCTCTGGGCACCGACTTCGACGGTATCCGCGGCAATCTGGAGGTTGATTCTCCGGACAAGATGTGGATACTTGAAAGAGAATTCAAGCGCCACGGCTTCACTGAGGCTGAGATCGATAAGATCGCCTACGGCAATGCCCTCAGAGTGCTGGACGAGGTGGAAGGATAGACCCTGGGCTATGTCCTAAAGCTTAAGACAAAACCAAGACCCTGTGCATATCGCACAGGGTCTTTTGATGCTTTTATCGACCTTACAGCAGGGGATGAGCTACTTTGCGGAAAGCTCCTTGTCGATGGCTGCTGCTGCGGTCTTGCCTGCTCCCATGGCCAGTATTACTGTGGCTGCGCCGGTAACTGCGTCGCCGCCTGCGTAAACATGATCCTTGGAGGTGTGACCGGTCTCCTCCTCGACGATGATGCCGCCGCGCTTGTTGACCTCAAGGCCTGCGGTGGTGGACTTGATCAGCGGGTTGGGGGTGGTGCCGATGGCGATGATGACGGTGTCAACATCCAGAACGAACTCGGATCCGGGGATCTCGATGGGACGTCTTCTTCCGGAAGCGTCGGGCTCGCCCAGCTCCATCTTGATGCAGCGCATGCCGCATACGGACTTCTTGTCGTCTCCGAGGATCTCCACGGGGTTGTTCAGCAGCATGAATTCGATGCCTTCCTCCATGGCGTGCTCAACCTCTTCCTTCCTTGCGGGAAGTTCCTCAAGAGATCTTCTGTAAACGATATAAACGTGCTCTGCACCCAGTCTTAAAGCGCATCTTGCAGCGTCCATGGCCACGTTTCCGCCGCCTACTACTGCAACAGCCTTGCTCTTTGCGATGGGTGTGTCGGAGTTTTCTCTGTAGGCCTTCATCAGGTTGATCCTGGTGAGGTATTCATTGGCGGAGTAAACGCCCTTGAGGTTCTCTCCGGGAATGTGCATGAAGGAGGGGAGGCCTGCGCCGGAGCCTACGAATACAGCCTCGAAGCCGTACTCATTGATGAGCTCGTCGATGGACAGGACCTTGCCGATGACCATGTTGGTCTCGACCTTTACGCCAAGAGCCTTGAGGCCGTCAACTTCCTTCTGTACGATGGCCTTGGGAAGACGGAATTCGGGGATGCCGTATACCAGCACGCCGCCTGCAAGATGCAGAGCTTCGAATACTGTTACATCGTAACCCTTCTTGGCTAGATCGCCTGCGCAGGTGAGGCCGGAGGGGCCGGAACCGATAACTGCAACCTTGTGACCATTGCTTGCGGGCTTAACGGGAGCTTCTGTGGAATGAGCATTGTGCCAGTCAGCTACGAATCTCTCCAGACGGCCGATGCCAACAGGCTCGCCCTTGATTCCTCTTACGCACTTGCCTTCGCACTGGGATTCCTGGGGGCATACTCTGCCGCATACTGCGGGCAGGGAGGAGTCTTCGTTGATTACCTGATAAGCACCCTCATAGTCCTTTTCAGTTATTTTCTTGATGAAATCGGGGATCTTGATATTTACGGGGCAGCCGGATAC
>JAEEPD010000025.1 GCA_016284575.1 Bacillota bacterium
ATCGCTTCTTTCCTTTACGATGCGCTTGTCAGCTGCAGCATCCTTGATGGCTGCCTTAAAGCCTGCATCGCTGAACTCAAGCTCGGTCCAGATGGTCTTTTCGATAACTGCCAGCTTTTCTTCGATCTGGGCCTTGGGTGCCTTGGAAGTGAAGCATACAAAGGCTTCTCTTGGGATGGCATTGAACTTCATGCCGCCTCTGAAGCTTACCAGCTGAAGCTCTATGCCTGCCAGCTGCAGCTCCTTCAGTATTCTTGCAGCAATCTTGTTGGAGTTGCCCAGCTCCTTGTTGATGGCGCCGCCGGAGTGGCCGCCCTTGAGGCCTGTTATCTCCAGCATGTAGGCGGGATCGCTGTTCTTCTCGAAGCTGATGGGGCAGTGGGCCACGATGGTGGTTACGCCTGCAGAGGAGACCATAGTCCTTACCTCGCCGCCGCCGTCAAGATTGATGTAGCGCTTGCCGTGGATGTCCTCCTTCTTCATGTGGGAGGCGCCAAGAAGGCCTATCTCTTCCATTACGGTGAACATGCAGGAAAGGGGCGGATGGGGCAGCTTGTCATCCTCCAGGATGGCCATCATGTAGGCGATGCCGTAGCCATCGTCAGCGCCAAGAGTGGTGCCTCTTGCGCGGAGCCATCCCTCCTCATCCACGTAAAGATCCAGAGGATCCTTCTCAAAATCGTGCTCCACATCGTTGTTCTTCTCGCAGACCATGTCCAGATGGCCCTGGAGGATGATGGGGGGCTTGTCCTCGTAGCCGGGGCTTGCGGGCTTGTCCACCACCACATTCCAGACCTCGTCCTGGGTGTACTTAAGACCATGGGCCTTGGCGAACTCCACCACCCAGTCGCTGGCCGCCTTTTCGTTGCGGGAGCCTCTGGGGATCTTGGAGAGCTCATTAAAATAGTAGCAATAGCGTTTACTGAGATCAAATTCCATAGATTTACCTCCTGGATGCAGGGCAGGGAGCGGTCCCGGCCCTATGTAAAACTGCGCTGCCTCAAAGGACAGCGCAAAAGCTTAACTTATTCGACGCCGGCAATTGTGATGTTTTCGAGCCTTGTGACCGCAGGGATCATTGCGTTGCTGTACTGGCGCAGCTCGGTGCTCATATACATCTCTGCCAGATTGTCCGCCATGTTGCCGGACACGGAGCCGCCGGATACGGGGGTGACATTTCCTTCGCCGTCGTGGAAGTAGCCCAGACGGATCTCGCCGAAGATGTCTCCGGTCATGGAATCCACCTGGAAGTCGGAAAATTCGACGACCTCAAGGAACCTGCCCTTGCGGAGCTCCGCTGCGGGCTTGCTGCCGCCGCCGGCCTTCCAGTTGGATACGCTGAAGGCATCCTCAAGGCCAAGATACTGGGCGAACATGCGGCTTCCCACATATTCCTGAGGCACGGAGTCCTTAATGAGGACGGTGTCTCTTATGGGTGCGCCTTCGGAGTCATAGGCGAAATTGCTGGGGGAGTCCGGCAGCACGCGAAGGGCCTCCAGGTTTATCCTGTCGCCCTTGATATCCTCTGCCAGGGGCTTGCCCGGCTCAAAGCTGCTCATGCGGCGGACCACATAGGCTGCGTTCAGATTGTCCAGGAAGTAGTTGTAGACCTCCAGAGCGGCGTCGGTGGAGAGCACCATGGGTGCCTTGCCAAGAGCAGGGGTGGGCTTGGTAAGAAGCCTGTCCTTGCCGATCTGAAGGGTCTCCTCCACGTCCTCCTTAAGGGTCTTTGGATTGCAGGCGCCAAGGTGGTAGAGCCTGTAGAGCTCTATCTCGTGGCCGTCCTTTCTGGCGTTCACCACCACCTCCACCATGGAGGAGGGATAATGCTCAGTAATGTCAACGCCCTCGGAGTTTATGAGTCTTCTTTCCACCTGATTCGTGAAGATCTCGTAGCTGTTCAGATCCTCGGTCTCGGTCTCATGGACGCTGTTCATGGCTTCGATGAAGGCCTTGGCCTCCTCTGCCAGGGGACGAAGCTCCGCCTTGATGGGCTCGGCCTTCTTGGGGGTATTCAGCCTGTAGGGCTTATTTTTTACCAGGGATGCCTGATATACCAGGTCCGCAGCGATCTTTTTCAGGGCTTCGGGGCTTTCTGTGGGAGCCACCTCAGCGGAGGCGATGCCAAGGCTCTGGCCGTCATCGCTCAGCTTGTAGACCTTAAGGGTCACATGCTCCACGTTCTTCGCCCTGTTCTGATCCAGCTTCCTGCCTATGAAATAGAACTCCCAGCCGGTGGTTTTAGTATCGATTATCTCCCAGGCATCGGCGCCGGAAGCCTTTAAAATTTCAATGTATTTTTCCATTATCCGAGCCTCCCGATAGTCTTGAGATAGGGGCCGCCGTCGGAGACCTTGACCCATTCCTTGTGACCCTTGCCGCAGCCGCCGGAGCCGAATACCAGGCGGTCGGGGCTGGCCATGGAGATGTTGCCCAGAAGATCAGGCACATAGCCGGTCATGATGACGGGCGCTACCACCTTGCCGGTGAGCTTGCCGTCCTTTATCTCGCGGCCCATCTGCAGTATGCACTGTATGCCCCAGTGCTTGGGGTCCTCCATGCCGCTTTCCATGCCCTCCAGCAGGTAGCCGAACTTGATGGACTTGATCATGTCCTCCAGGCTGTCGCTGCCGGAATCGAAGATGGTGTTGGTCATGCGGGTGTAGACCTTGTGCTCGAAGTTTTCTCTCTTGCCGTTGCCTGTGGGCTTTACGCCAAGGCGGAGAGCCGAGAGGGCATCGCAGATGCCGGTCTTGAGTATGCCGTTCTGGATCTCGATGGTGTCTCCTGCCAGGGTGCCTTCGTCGTCGAAGGCGTAGCTGGTGACGTTTTCGGCGCAGAGAGCGCCCTCGTGCATGGTCACCAGGTCGGAGCCCACGCGCTTTTCTATGTAATCAGCTCCGAGAGCTCTTCCCTTTACGAACATATCCATCTCGACGCCGTGGCCGAAGGCCTCGTGAGCTATGAGGCCGGAAACCTCGGGGCTGCAGATGATCTCGTATTCGCCGGGAACGATGCGGTCTGCATCCAGCATGGTGAGGGCATCCTCCACCGCTTTTTCAACCTTATTGCTGAGGGTATCGAAGAGCTCGGGGCCGCAGAGGCCGGAAACGCTCTTATAGCCGAATTTGTTCTGCCCGTCCCGTCCCACGACGGCAGCCACGCTGCCTTCGCTGTAGACGTAGCTCTGGCGAAGATAGCGGTTCCTGGTGAGGAAGAGCTTGCAGATGTGGGTTGACTGGGCGTTGGCCATGCAGTCCAGCATGTGCCCGGAGAGGGTCATGCCCTTGTCGGAGATGGCGGTGAGCCTTTCGACCAGCTCCTGCAGCTTTGCCTCCTCGGGCAGCTGCTCCGCTTCCTTTTCCACGAAGAGTTCAAGTGGCTCATCCTCCAGCCTTCCTGTCTCGTAGACTGCGGTGCCTGTGGCCTTGAGGACCTCCAGCTGGGCTGTGAGGGCTTTGCTGATCTCTTCTGCAGCAGCTTCGGGGGCTGCAGGGTCGAAGCGGTCCATGGCGTATTCGCAGTAGAGGCCGTCCTTATATACGCGGACCACGGTGCCGCGTTCGGTGGTCATGGTCTTGTTGCCCACGGATTTTGAATGCTGGGAGATGCGTACAGCAAGGCCCTTGGAGTCCGTGCTGAGCACGCTCACATAATCAAAATCCTGCTCCAGAAGCTCTATGAGCCTTCTGAGGCCGGGCACCAGAGAGTTAAGATATTCTGAAAATGGTGCTTTCATAACAATACTCCTTTCTGCCGTTTATTTTAGCAGAAAGGAGGTCTGTTTGGAATATGAAGCTGAAAAACTTTGGGGCTGCAGAGCTGTTATCTGAACGAAGTTCAGTCGCGGCTTCCGGTGCGGTCCGGAGCCCGGTCCTCGTCCATCTCTGCTGCTCCGTCCCAGTCGCTGTCGATGGCTCTTGAGCCCGGATCCCAGCCCTCCATGTCCACGGGCTTTTCCAGCTCCAGCTGCTCGGCGGTGTTCCTTTGGGCCATGTCCTCCACCGCTGCCTCGTAGCCCGTGAGGGCTGCAAAGGGTGAAAACTGGGCAGCCCGGTCTATGGCGGCCATTTTGTTTGGCCGCTTAGAGCCCCTGTAGGGGTAGTTTATGATGTCGCTGTAATCGTTTTTAGTCCTCATGGTCGTGTCTGAGCCTGTAAGTGCTGCGTGGCCTGTTATTGCTGCTGCCGGATGCATGGCCGGACAGGCGCCTATGCCTTGTGGCCTCCGATCTGGCGGTTCCTCTCCCTTCCGGTGGCCCCCTCCTCCAGATTCATGCCCTTGAAAATGGCGTTCTTCCCGAATTTCTGCTTTATGGCCAGTATGGCCTCCTGGCGGCGGCGTTCCTCCTCCAGCTCCTTCTTTTCGGCAGCCTTCTTCTGCTCCTCCTCTTTATAGTCCGTGAACATGGACAGCTGCTCGCTCTCCGGCTCCTTCTGCTGCGCCAGGCTTTCCGGCACCACATGAATGGCGCCTATGTAGATCCTGCGCACTAACAGGGCGGGGTCCGCGATGCGGCTGAAAAGCTCGTTGATCGCTTCTATCATCATGGAGGTGGAGGATGTGGGCTGCTTAAGATTTATGCTGCCGTGGGAGGGCTTTGGCATGCGTCTTCCGTAGTGGTCCGCCACCGCGTCCTTTGAATATTTCGCTGCCAGCTTCGGGTCCGAAAGGCTTTCCGTATCGTAGATCAGGTCCAGGGTCAGCTGGTCGCAGACCATGTGCTTGCTCACCAGCTCCAGAGACAGCAGGTCCGTCATCTCCTTTACCACCAGCCTGGCGGGCACGTATTCGTAGGGGCTCATCAGCACCTGACCGGAGCTGAGGCTGTTGTTTTCCGGAACGTAGGCCTTGATGTCCGCGATGGTGGCGGGCTCGTACCCCCAGGCGTGGTCTATGAGAAGCTCCGCGTTGATGCCGAAGATGCGGTAGAGCAGGGCTTCGTTCATGGGGTCCTGGGGCCGTCCAAGGGAGCAGCGGGCCACATCCCCCATGGTGTACATGCCGTGCTGGGCCAGCCTTCTTGCGGTGCCCGGGCCCACCCGCCAGAAATCGGTGATAGGCGTATGGTCCCAGAGCTGCCTGCGGTAGCTGAGCTCATCCAGCTGGGCTACCCGCACTCCGTCCCTGTCCGGCTCCATGTGCTTTGCGGTGATGTCCATGGCTATCTTGCAAAGGAAGAGATTTGTGCCTATGCCGGCGGTGGCGGTGATGCCGGTGCCTGCCAGCACGTCCCTTATAAGCATCATGGTGAAGTCGTGGGGGGTCTTTTTGTAGAGTTTAAGGTATTTTGTGGCGTCTATAAAGACCTCGTCTATGGAGTAGACGTGGATGTCCTCGGGGGCCACGTACTTGAGGTAGGTCTTGTAGATCTGGGTGCTGTACTTCATGTAAAGAGCCATGCGGGGCGGGGCTGCGATGTAGTCCAGGCTGAGGCTTGGGTCTGCCATCAGCTCCGGGTAGTCGGTGGATGACCCGGTAAAGCTCCTTCCCTTAAGGGCGGCCAGGCGCTGCCTGTTCACCTCCTTTACCCTCTGCACCACCTCAAAAAGCCTTGCTCTTCCCGAGATCCCGAAGCTTTTCAGGCTGGGGGAGACAGCCAGGCAGATGGTCTTTTCCGTGCGGCTTGCGTCTGCCACCACAAGGTTGGTGCGCAGGGGGTCCAGGCCCCGCTCCCGGCATTCCACGGAGGCGTAGAAGGATTTAAGGTCTATGGCGACATAGCATTTTTCTTCCATGGGTGCCTCCTTTCCTGAAATGCGGCGGGCTGAATAAAACATTTGTTCAAATTAAGTATAACATAAAAAGCCTCCCGGGAAAAGAGGCTTTTGGTGACATTGGGGACGGTTCTCTTTGACACATTTTCAGGCGAACAGCAAGTGCCTCTCAGGACCACGCTCTTTGAGCTCACATCGGCCTCAGGTGTCGGCCGCTGCTCAATCAAGCGCTAGCCCAAGGTCCTTCAAAGCACTTGCTGCTTCGCTGTGATTACAAAAGGATGACAAAGAGAACCGTCTACGTTAGCATAGTATCAATACAGGTGGCAGCTGCAGTTGTGTCCTGGGGAGATCTCGCGGTTTTCGGGGGCCTGCTCCCTGCATTCGGGCCTTGCGTAGGGGCAGCGGAAGGCGAAGCTGCAGCCACAGCCTTCGTCGCCGCTTTCTATGGCCTCAGGCAGGTGCTCCCTGGCCTTGGCCTTTTCAGGGTCTGCCACGGGAATGGCGCTCAGAAGGGCTCTTGTGTAGGGGTGGGCAGGATGGCTTATTATCTCCTCCGCATCGCCGCTTTCCACCAGCCGTCCCCGGTACATGACGCCCAGCCTGTCGGACATATGGCGAACCACGGACATGTCGTGGGAGATGAAAAGATAGCTCAGGCCCTTTTCCTGCTGCAGGCGCTTAAGAAGATTGATTATCTGAGCCTGGTAGCTCACATCCAGAGCCGATACGGGCTCGTCGCAGACCATGAACTCGGGCTCCACAGCCAGGGCTCTGGCTATACCTATCCTCTGCTGCTGGCCGCCGGAGAACTCGCCCGGATAGCGGGCCGCATCTCCCGGGAACAGGCCCACCTGAAGCAGCAGCTCCTCCACCCGCTCCAGCTCCTCCTTCTTAGAGGCATACATGCGGTTGGCCCTCATGCCCTCGGCGACCACATCCCCCACCAGATACTTGGAGTCCAGGGAGCCGCCCGGATTCTGGAATATTATCTGCATCTTCTTGCGGTAGGGGACCATATTGGCGCGGGTTATGTCCCTGCCGTCATATATTATCCTGCCGGCGCTGGGCTCTATGAGCCTGAGGACGGACCGTCCTGTGGTGGTCTTTGCGCTGCCGGGTTCACCCACCA
>JAEEPD010000201.1 GCA_016284575.1 Bacillota bacterium
GCTCCGTAAACTTCGAAAACGTGAACTTCTCCTACGACGGCAGCAGGCAGATCCTGAAAAACATAAGCTTTGAGCTGAAGGCCGGAAACAGCGTGGCCATCGTGGGCCCCTCCGGCAGCGGAAAGAGCACCATAGTCAACCTGATACCCAGGCTTTTCGACCCCCAGGAGGGACACATCTACTTCGGCGGCATCGACAACCGCAAGCTGGATCTTGGCTTTCTTCGCAGGGAGATAGGCGTGGTGAGCCAGGAGACCTATCTCTTCAACGGCAGCATACGGGAGAACCTGCTCTACGCAAAGCCGGACGCCACGGAGGAGGAGCTGATAGCGGCCTGCAAAATGGCCAACATCTACGATGTGGTGGAAAAGCAGCCCGAGGGCTTCGACGCTCAGGTGGGCAACCGGGGGCTGAAGCTTTCCGGAGGCGAAAAGCAGAGGCTTTCCATTGCAAGGGTGCTGCTGAAAGACCCGGCCCTTCTGGTATTCGATGAGGCTACCTCGGCTCTGGACTCCATCTCCGAGGCCAAGATACAGGAGGCCATAGACCCCATAATCGACTCCCGCACATCCATCCTCATAGCCCACAGGCTCTCCACCATACTGGCGGCGGATGAGATCCTGGTGGTAAAGGACGGAGAGATAGTGGAGCGCGGGCAGCACAAGGATCTGGTGAAGGCCGGCGGCGTATACACAGAGCTCTATGAGACCCAGTTCAAGAAGGGCCTGGAGGCTGTTATAGCAGGCGATGGATCAGAGCAGACGCCTCCCCCGGCGCCTTACCACGGCAGCCTGTTCATGGATGATGATATCGAAGAGGGGCAGGCCATCGAGGCCGCTCTTGAAAAGGAAGAGGAGGGAAAGAAGCTGTGATGAAAAAACTGATAGCATTTCTTCTTGTATTTACACTTATAATTCCTGCCGGCAGCGCGACTGCCTTCGCAGGGGGAGACGAGGCAAATTACCTGGATTCTCCCGTGCAGGCGGATACAAATATTACCCAGGCGCCTATAGAGATAGACAATCCCTTCCAGGATGTGCCCTATGATTCTCTCTACAAGTGGGCGGTGCTCTGGGCCAGGGCTGCGGGGGTCACCGACGGCATAAGCAGGACCAAGTTCGGCCCGGGCAATACCTGCACCCGCGGTCAGGTGGTGACCTTCCTATGGAGGGCTGCCGGCTGTCCTGAGCCAGAGACCTTGGACTGCCAGTTCACCGATGTCGTCGACACCGACTACTACTATAAAGCGGTGCTCTGGGCTGTGGAGATGGGTATAACTGATGGTATCAATAAGGCGAAGACCCTGTTCGGTCCGGAAAGGACCTGCACCGAGGCCCAGATCCTGACCTTCATCTGGCGCTACAGAGGCAAGCCCGAGGCTCACAAGGCCGGAAGCCCCTTCGAGTTCTTCAGCACGGAGCTGTACTACAAGCCGGCCCTTGAATGGGGCTGGTACATGGGCCTTGTGGACGAGTCCCTGCTTGTTGAGAGCCCTTGTCCCAGGTCCCACGTGGTCCAGTATCTCTACGGCATGGAGGGCTGGCCCCTGGTCCATGAGCTGCGCCCTGAGGACGGCATAAAATGCGTTGTGGTGAACACCATAGACGATCTTCTTAAGAACGCTGGCGACAATACCATAATCTATCTGGCTCCCGGAGATTACGATCTGGGCCGCTGGGCAGATGCCAAGGCGGACTACATGTGGCAGCAGCAGGAGAAATACCCCAAGGTCACCCTGGAGGACACGGGAGACAAGTTCTATGAGGTCCAGATCCGGGGCTGCAAGGGCCTGACCCTGCGCCATGTGGGCCATGCCAATATCGACATAACCATGAACCGGAGCCAGAGCCATGTGCTGCTCTTTGCGGACTGCCAGGACCTTACACTGAATAACTTCTCCGTCACCAGCAGGGCTCAGACCCCGTCCAACGGCGCGGTGCTGCGCTTTGAGGAGTGCAAAAACATCTGGATGGACTACATGACCCTCAGCGGAAAGCTGCTCTTCGGCATCACCGCGGAGCTCTGCCAGACCCTTCACATGGACCGCTCCGTCATAGGAGGCTGCGACCTGGGCATCCTCGGCTTTGTCAACTGCAAGGACTTCAACTTCGACCAGCTGAACGCCAACGGAAATCAGGGCTACTGCCTTATCACCAGCATAGCGTCAGATATACGCTTCGAAGACAGTTACTTTATGGGCAACCAGTGGTATACTGAAGACGATAATTATATAATGCTTCAGGACATGCTGGCGGAGAGCTCCTTCCTGGACTGCTGTTTCGACCAGGATGCGCTGGACAGCCTGGAGGCCTACAGCAAGACCAACCGGAAGATCTCCCTCAGCAACTGCCAGGCGGTATATATGGGACTCTAGCTATCAATTATTTTTCATAAAAGAAGGAGAAAAAATGAAGTACGATTTTGACACTGTCCATGACAGACAGAACGCCCCCTACCAGTACAGCAGCAAGTGGGCTGACATCAAGAGCAACAGAGACCGCTACAATTACGGCAATCCGCTGCCCGCAGACCGCATTGCTCTTCACACTGCAGACATGGACTTTGCCTGCGCTCCCGCCATCGTGGACGCCATGGTAAAGACCGCTCAGCACGGGATCTACGGCTACACCATGATCCCCAACGAGTACTACGACGCAGTACGCGGCTGGTTCTCCAGGCGCTTCGGCTGGGAGTTTGAGCGCGGCGACATCTATCCCTGCATGGACGGCACCCACACCGCAGTGAGAAACTGCATCGAGGCCTTTAGCAAGCCCGGCGACGGCATCATTCTGATGCTGCCCAGCTACGGCTATCACAATGATATCGATCCTCTTGGCCGCCACGAGGTGGACATCTACCTGAAGGAGGACAACGGTTACTATACCGTGGACTTTGAGGCCCTCGAGGAGGCCTGCAAGCCCGCTGAGAACACCATGATGATCATGATCCAGCCCCACAATCCCACCGGCCGCATCTGGACCCACGAGGAGCTGAATAAGATCGCTGATATCTGCAGAAGGAACAACGTTATAATCGTCACCGACGAGGTCCACATCGACATCATCCGCAAGGGCCTCAAGTGCGAGCCCATGATGAAGGCCTGCGGCCCCCAGGGCATCGTTTCCACTACCGCAGTCAACAAGACCTTCAATATGGCGGGCATGGCCATGACCAACGTCATCATCCAGGATCCCGAGCTGAAGGAAAAGTATAAGTTCCGCGCCAGCGCCACTCCCTTCGGCGTAAGCTGCGTCATCGCCGCCTACAACGATTCCGAGGACTGGGTGGAGGAGCTGAACGAGTACGTTGACATGCTGATGGAGTACGCTGTGGACCGCATCCACAAGGAGCTGCCCAAGGCAAAGGTCATCATCCCCGAGGGCACCTACACAATCTGGATCGACTTCCGTCCCTACGGTCTGACCGCAGCAGAGGTGAACAAGAAGATCAACGATGCTCACGTAATGCTGAAGATGGGCTCCGTCTTCGACGACGCTGACGGCGACTGCTGGGCAAGGATCTGCCTCTCCTCCCCCAAGAGTATGGTAGCAGAAGCACTGGACAGGATCGTAGCACAGTTTCGAGACCTAGCCTAGCGATTGGCGAGCGCGAAGCGCGAAGACAGAGCTATGGCAGGTCCGATGCGCAAGCTTGCCCAAGAAAGCGAGCCGAAGGCGAAGCTTGATTGGCTGCAAGCGGACGCATGAAGGACTGAACTAGCGACTGGCGGGCAGGCACTGCAAAGGGCTTTCCAGACGATTTACAGGCAGAAACTTATTTCAAATCATTGAAACTTCACAGTGCTGTAGTAAAATAGCCTCTGAAAGAAAATTTCAGAGGCTTTTTTGTTGTCTGAAAAACATACAGAGCAGGAAACATATATGAAAAACAAGTCGAACGGGCTGTGGGCCCGCATTAAGAAATTCGGTATAGGAAAGATAATAGCTTTGGCAGTTGTGGCCAGTCTTGTGGTCTTCGGCGTGCGCACCTACAGGGCGGCCAAGGCGGCTATGGAGGCTCTCACCCAGGGCGGCTACATAGAAGAGCAGATGGGCCTTCACGACATCAAAAAGACCCTTACGGGCAGCGGCTCCGCCCAGCCCGCCAATTCCTATACGGTGACCACCCTCATGTCCGGCGAGGTGCTGACTGCGGACTTTGAGGAGGGGGACGTGGTGGCCAAGGACGATGTGCTCTACACCATGGACAGCTCCGACGTATCCGGCAGCCTTGAGCGGAGCCAGATCAGCCTTAATCAGTATCAAAGAAGCTATAATGACGCACAAAATAGCAAATATGTTAAAGCGTCTGCATCAGGTCAAATTATTTCCTTAGATGTTAAGGTTGGAGACTATGTGAACCCCAGGCAGACCATCGGAGTCATCAGAGATAGCAGTACTTTAACACTAAAAGTACCTTTCCCTGCAGAAAACGCCAAAGACTTTTATATAGGACAGCTGGCCACGGTAACGATGGATGGTAGCTTTGAACAGATTGCAGGAAGCATATCTACCATATCGGAGACTGATTTACCTGGTACAGGAAATACTACAACAAGAAGTATAAGTATAGAAATCAATAACCCAGGGGCTCTGTCCGCAGGTCAGTTTGCGTCTGCCAATGTTGGAGGTGTTGACAGCTCTGCAGCAGGGCAACTCACTGCAAAAACCGATCGCTACTTAAGTTCGGATGTGGGTGGCGATGTGATTTCCATAAGCGTCAATGAAGGCGCATGGGTAGCCGACGGCCAGCTGATACTCACCCTTGGGGGCAGCGGCATAGACAAGCAGATACAGGCGGCCTCCGAGGCCCTTCGGAACGCCCAGCTTTCCATGCAGTCCACCCGGGACCAGCTGGACAACTACACCATCAAGAGCCCAATCAGCGGAACCATAGTTGACAAGCAGGTCAAGGCCGGCGACACCATCTCCGGCGGCAAGCTCCTCTGCACCATTTACGATCTCAGCTATCTGGAGGTTACCCTTCAGGTGGATGAGCTGGATATAAGCGACATAAAGGTTGGCCAGACGGTTGAGGTCACCGCCGAGGCGGTGCCCGGAAAGAGCTTCAGTGGCCAGGTCACCAAGGTCTCAATCGCGGGCTCCACCATCAGCGGCACCACTGCCTATCCCGTCACAATAAGGATAGACGAATTCGAAGGCCTGCTCCCCGGCATGAACGTGGACGCGGAGATACAGATCGCCGCTCTCAGCCAGGTGCTGGCGGTGCCCAACGAGGCCGTAAGCCGCGGCAATGTGGTGCTGGTGACTGCAGATTCCCCCGCTGCAAAGAACGCGGTGGAGGGCTATGTGGCTCCCGAGGGCTACGTTTTCGTACCCGTGGAGCTTGGGATCTCCGACGACGATTATGTCGAGATAGTCTCCGGCCTCAGCCGCGAGGACGTTATCTATTACATACCTGACACCGGCGGAGACGGCAATTTCCTGCTTCAGATGATGAACATGCGTATGCAGCAGGTGAACGGAGGACGTCCGTAGATGGCTGCGCTTATCGAATTCCGCGACGTCTGCAAATATTATGAGATGGGGGACACTGTGGTCAAGGCAGTGGACCATGTTTCCATGCAGATAAACAGGAACGAATTCGTGGCCATAGTGGGCCAGTCGGGCTCAGGCAAATCCACCTGCATGAATATCATAGGCTGCCTGGATGTGCCTACGGCGGGTGAATACCTGCTGGACGGACGGGAGGTCTCCGGCATGAAACGGGACGAGCTGGCGGCTGTAAGAAACGAGCTGCTGGGCTTTATCTTCCAGCAGTACAATCTTCTGCCCAAGTTGACCCTTCAGGAAAACGTGGAGGTGCCCCTGATGTATGCAGGGGTGAAGGGCAAGGCCCGCCATGACAGGGCTATGGAGGTGCTGCGCTCCGTGGGACTGGAGGATTATATAAAGCACCGACCCAACGAGCTCTCCGGCGGTCAGCAGCAGAGGGTCTCCATTGCCAGAGCCCTGGTTAACCATCCCAAGGTGATATTGGCGGACGAGCCCACCGGCGCCCTGGATTCCAGGACCGGCCGGGAGGTGCTTGGCATCCTGCAGCAGCTCCATAAAGAGGGCAACACCGTGGTCCTCATAACCCACGACAATTCCATAGCCGTGCAGGCGGAGCGCATCATAAGGTTGGAGGACGGACATGTGGTCTTCGACGGCAGGGCGGACGATCCGGACGCCATGAAGACAGGGGACCAGCTCCGGGCCGAGGGCAAGCTGAAGGCTGGGGCGTCGGAGCCGCAGAAGGAGCCCGAAGAAGCTGCAGCAGAAGCAGAAAAAGAGCCTGAAAAGGGCAAGGAGGCAATGCAATGAACCTTCTTGAGACCTTCAGGCTGGCATTCAGCAATATAAAGGCGAGCAAGGTCCGGACCTTCCTGACCATGCTCGGAATAATAATAGGCGTCACCGCCGTAATCGTGATCGAGGGCCTTGGCAACGGCATGGAGATCTACATGAGGGACCAGTTCGCTGTCCTTGGCACCAACACCATCTCCGTCAACCTCATAGGCCGTGGCACCACCCGCAAGGCCACCGTGGACGACATGTACGAGATAGCCTGGGGCAGCCAGTACCTGCAGAACGTGTCCCCGACCGTAAACATGAGCGGCGGCATAAAGGTGGGCAGCGAACGCCACAGAAGCACCTCCGTTCAGGGCGTATCCGAGGACTACATGTACATGAAGAGCCTTGGTATAACTCTTGGCAGAGGCCTGCGCTACATGGACATCGAGGACCGCAAGACCGTCTGCATAGTGGGCGCCTATGTGAACAAGACCTACTACAACGGCGGCGCGGTGGGTGATACCGTAAAGATAGGCACCACAAATTTCAAGATCGTGGGCGTGGCGGAGCAGCAGGATGATGACGAGGACCTGGCTGCCGGGGGCAACGACGATTTCGTCTATGTACCCTATTCCACGGCAGCGAGGCTTTCACACGTGGGCACCATCAGCTCCTACACCTTCACCATGATAGACGAAAACAGCAGCGATCAGGCTGTGGACGACATCAAGGCGGGGCTCTACAAGATCTACAGGGACGACAATGCCTATCTTGTCATCAGCATGGTGCAGCTTCTTGATATCATGACCACCATGCTGAACGTTATGATCAAGGTGCTGGCTATAATAGCAGGGATCTCCCTGGTGGTCGGCGGCGTAGGCATCATGAATATTATGCTTGTGAGCGTTACTGAGCGGACCAAGGAGATAGGTATCCGGAAGGCTCTGGGCGCAAAGGAGAGCATAATCCTTAAGCAGTTCGTTATCGAGGCTGCTATCACATCTGCACTCGGCGGCGTGGTGGGCATCATAATGGGCTTTCTGGGCTGCAGGCTGGCGACAGCGCTGGTGGGGCAGCTCACGGAGGTGGACATGAGCGTCATCCCGTCCTGGATCTCCGTGCTTCGGGCCTTTGGCATTTCCGCAGGAATAGGCGTGCTCTTCGGCTATCTGCCCGCTAAAAAGGCGGCGGATCTGAATCCGATAGACGCGTTAAGATATGAATAAAAAGGTATCGTCATGAAAATTATGCGTAAAATCACAACAGTGCTCCTGGTGCTTTCCCTGGCCTTTGCGGGCTCCGTCCCCGCTTTTGCTGCCAGCTACAGCGAAAGCGCAGCACAGGATACGGTCATGGCTCTTGGGATCATGACCGGCTATTCAGATGGCACAAGGGATCTGCGGCTTGGAAAAAATCTTACCAGAGCCCAGCTGGCCAAGATGCTCTCCGCCGCCTCGAATTTCCGCGAGGGCTTGAGCGAAAAGGGCCTTGGCTATTCTCTCTACAAGGATGTGCCCGGAAACCACTGGGCAGGGGAATACATTAAGCTTGCCATAGAGCAGGGCTGGATGAGCGGATATTCCGACGGCAGCTTTAAGCCGGACAAGACCGTAAAGCTGGAGGAGGCCTGCTCGGCCCTTCTTAAGCTTCTCGGCTACACCACCGTCACCCTGAGCGGCTCATATCCCAATGCCCAGCTCACCAAGGCCAGCCAGCTCGGAATACTGGACAATGTAAAGGCGGTCAAGGGCGAAAACATCACAAGGCGGGACTGCATGTACATGTTCTGCAGCGCTTTGTCCGCAAAGACCTACTCAGGTCAGACCTACGCCAATCTTCTTGGCTATACTGTAAGCAACGGTCAGGTGAATTACAACGCCATCGTTCTGGACCGCATGGCAGGACCCTTCATCGCAGGAAAGCGGGACAGCCTTCCTGCGGACACCGTAAACGTTTATCTGAACGGCAAGCTCCAGACCGGATCCTACGCTCTTGCGGAAAACGATGTGTAC
>JAEEPD010000202.1 GCA_016284575.1 Bacillota bacterium
AAAAGACCCGATACGAGTTCGTATCGGGTCTTTCAGTGTTGGTAGTGCCTAGGGGAGTTACGCGTATTTGCGGGTTATAGGACAAAAAGAGTTGGTGACTAGTCCCAGTTAAACGGGTAGTTTGAATGCTTGTGAAGCTCATTCCAAACGATAGCATCGCCCCATGAAGGGATGGGATCTTCCAGCTTTGCTTTAGACGTCATTTTCCTGTATATCTCGGCAATGCTTTTGTCCGTCGGCATAACTTTGATCAATTCACTTGCACCAAGCGGTTCTTCTGAGTGCATATAGCACCACCAGAAGACCGCTTTGATCCTTCTTTCAATGGAAAGTCCTCTATGATCCCTTAGCATAGCCCTCAGCTGTGCATTTACACCACCTTCGATGCGATTGTTGGTTGAGGGTATCCTTCCTAATTCCTCTAGTAAACCGGGTTCAAGATATGTGAAAAGAGTACCATCCTTAAGAAGCCTGATGATCGAATTTGCAGCCTTAAGAAGCCGTTCGTGAGTCGGTCTGATATTGCCGAACTCATCCCTTGTCATTTGGCTTAAGAAAGTGTTGTATTTAGCCAGCCATTCGACAGATCTATCTGTCCAAAGTTTTGCATCTTCCTGAGTTTTTAGATGGAGAAGATCCTTCGAAAGCATGTAAAGTTCAATACCTGCAGCCGTTTTGGGCCTGCTTGTGATGTAGCGTTTGACCTGGCTGAATACGTGAAATGTACACCTCTGATGCTTGGTATTTGGCCATGCTTTTTTCAGTGCTTTTGCAAAGCCTTTACCTCCATCAGATACCACGACCTTGGGCTCTGCGATGCGCTGCATCAAGGCTCTCCATGCCCCTGAATGCTCATACCTGCATAAATACCAGCCGAGGACATATTTATCATCACTGCATATCAATATGCAGGCTTTACGGCCCAGATAGATCCCGTCAACGTAGATCACATCCTTGTGTTCTTCGATCTTTGGCGGCATAGGCCATATCTCCCAGAATACGGCAGTCTTTCTTCTAAAACTACGGCCTTCACCTGGCATTTCCTTTTGTGTCTCCCGGCTGAAAAGCCAATTTAGGAAAACATCAAGCTGTTTGGCAGAGTTGTCTATTTTTTCAACAAACGTAACTGTGCATTTCTTGCAATGCCAACGTTGTGATCCAGCTCCACTTTTGCCATATTTTATGCATTTTCTTCCACAAGAAGGGCATACAACTTGTCTCATTTTTCTTCCTCCAAAAGATTGCTTCTCTTAAGGAAGATATACACCCGATTTGAGTTGAAATTTCAATACTTTACAGACTTTTTACCAACTCTTTTTGTCCACCCTCAATCTTCTCTCAAAAAAGATTCAACCGCTGCAACCCTTGATTCCTCAATGGTTACAGCGGTTTTTACCAACTCTTTTTGTCCTATATCTCGTTATCTCGGAAGCACTATCTTCCGGTCTTCCTTTTCCTTTGCCTGCCTGTAGAGCACGAAACGGCGGCCTATGGCCTGCACGTATTCGGCACCCAGCATGGCAGCGGCGTCATTTGCGGCAGTCTTGGGATCCAGCTCGGAGCCCTCCTGAATCTTCACCTTCAGCAGCTCGTGAGCGTTCAGATACCTGTCCATCTCCGCCAGCACGGTCTCAGTCAGATCCTGCTTTCCTATGTACACCACAGGCTCCAGCTCCGTTGCCAGCGCCTTCAGATATGCTCTCTGTTTTCCTGTAAGCATGTTTTCTCCTCTTTCTTTGAAATATTCACATGAAGGATACAACAAGCAAAGGCCGCTGTCAACAAAACTCCCTCCGGCTGGGCCGAAGGGAGCAGAAACATTCAAATCCGGCTTATTCGAGATTCAGTCTTCTGTCCAGTATGAACCAGGTGAAGCCCAGATAGATGGCCGAGAAAGCGATCGGCAGGATGTACCAGACGATCTCTCCCGCAGAGCCTTTAAAGTCCAGATACTGTGGCGTCAGGCGTGCGCGGACGGTCAGGATGGCGATGCCGAAGAGCACTGTCCACAGCCTTTTATGTTTGCTGAAAAGATGACCTATGCTGTCGCAAAGATACACGAAGCAGACCAGGGCGATTATCTCAAGCAGCATCAGCAGCAGCGCTTTGCCAAGCATGAGCCAGGTATTGGCATCGATATTCGGAAGTATCTGCGAGAATGCGTCGATAATCTCCTTAAGCCCGGCTTCACTGGTGATCAGACCCATCAGAAAGGCGCTGATGCCAACCACCGCCACCTGCATAATGCCCCAGACGATGGCATTTATCAGCTTCGAGCAGATGTGCTCCTCGGTCTTCACGGGAAGGGCAAAGTAGAGATAGCCCTCGTTTCCCAGAAGCCCGATGCTGAAGCGCTGATTAAGAAGTATGACGGTCCCGATGGTGGAACCTACTATGAGGGACACGAACAGTACAAAGGCTGCGGTGAATATCTGGCTGCTGTCCAGCCTCATCCTTGCCATCACCGACAGCAGCACGCTTACAGCTATGATCAGTGCATACACCGGAAACATGCTCCGGCCTATGGACCTGAAATCGTATTTTAAAAGCTTCCCTAACATCTGAATACCTCCCTGAAATATCCGTCCAGACTCATGCCGGTCTCCTGCCTTACATCATCCACCGGCTTGTGAAGCACCACTCTGCCCTGCTTAAGGAAGATGGCCTCGTCCAGCACCTTCTCCACGTCGCTGATCAGATGGGTGCTTATGAGCACTGTGGCCTCCTCGTCGTAATTTGTGAGTATGGTGTCCAGTATGAAATCCCTGGCTGCAGGATCCACGCCCGCGATGGGCTCATCCAGCAGGTAGAGCTTCGCCCTGCGGCTCATGGTCAGGATAAGCTGAACCTTTTCCTTGTTGCCCTTGGAGAGCTTCCTCAGCAGCATGTTTCCATCCAGTCCAAGAGCATTCATCATCCCCTGCGCCCTTGCGCTGTCAAAATCGCTGAAGAAATCCCTGTACATCCCCACCAGCTCCGAAACCTTCATCCAGCCCGGCAGATAGTCCCTGTCCGGAAGATAGGCCACCAGGGCTTTGGTCTTTTCGGAAGGCCGCATGCCGCAGACCTCGATCTTGCCTGCACTCGGCACCAGAAGGCGGGACGCAGTCTTTATGAGCGTGGTCTTGCCGGAGCCGTTCGGCCCCAGAAGGCCCACGATACGGCCGGACTCTATGGTCAGATCCACGCTGTCCAAGGCCTTTGTCTGGCCGTAATTCTTGGTCAGTCCTTCGCACTTTAATGTAATCATTATTTCAAATACCCCCATTCGTTTACTGCGGCCCGGATCTCCTCGTCCTTCAGGCCAAGCTCGCGCAGCCGCGTGAACATCTCCTCGATACAGGCGCTGCTGAGCATATCCCGCAGCGTTCGTATCTTTTCTTCGTCAGCAGTCACGAATCTGCCGCTGGTCCGGTCCGCGTTCACCAGACTGTCTCTCTCCAGCTCCGAATAAGCCCGCTGGACCGTGTTGGGGTTGACCCCCGCCTCCAGCGCCAGATCCCTGACGGGAGGAAGTTTCTCCCCCGGCGCATAGGTCCCGGAGGCTATCCGGCTCTTGATGACATTGCACAGCTGCAGATAAATGGGACTGCCTTCATCGAATTTCCATCCCATAATTACTCCTTTCAAACAATTCCCCTGTTACATGCATGTATTAAAGGCGCCGTCGCGCCGTCTTTTGTATTAAGACAGTAATACAATAATACATTAATACAGCTTTGTCAACGGGTTTCAGAAAAAAACTTTTGGCACGTGATTCTTTCGCTATGTTCCGACAGTCCGGACGATCTTCAGCCCGAGCTTCCTGTAAACGCTGTAAGCCGAGGATTATGTATACACTTTTTCCTGCAAACTGCTATAATAGGGGTATCACTGATCAGCAATCATTTTAAGGAGAAGATCATGTTTTGTACCACTTGCGGAAAGAAGCTGCCTGAGGACGCCGAAGGCAGACCCATAGGAAATTTCTGTCCCAACTGCGGAGCCAAAATACAGCTCTTCGCGGATGCTGCGGCTGCAGGGATGGCGGCAGAAGCTGCAGAGGCAGCGGAAAAGGCCAGGGCACAGGCTGAAGCGGCTGCAGAGGCGGCCAGAACAAAGGCAGCAGAAGAAGCAGCCGCCAAGGCAAAGGCAGAAGCCGAAGCAGCCAGAGCAAAGGCAGCGGCGGAAGCTGAAGTAGCTAAAGCAAAGGCAGCCCGGGAAACCGAGGAGGCTGAGGACAGCGGCTGGAAGGATCCCTTCAAGGAGGAGCCGGCAGCGGAGCCCCAGTACAAAGCTGCAGACACTGAGCCGGAGCCCGTCAACACAGTAGAAGAAATCATCCCGCCGGCAGAGCCATCAAAGGCCCCGGAGACCATCGAAGAACCGCCAAAGAAAAAGTCAAAGGCGCCCATCATCATCCTCGTACTGATAGCAGCCCTTGCCATAGGAGGCTTTTTCGTATATCAGAACCTGCCCTCCACCAAGGCCGCCAAGCTGATAAAGCAGGCCGATGAGCTGGCCATGCAGGACAAGTACGAGGAAGGGCTTGAGCTGATAAGAGAAGCCATGGTACTCCAGCCGGACAAGGCCGAATATCCCGAAAAAGAAATAGACATGACCATGGCCTTCGCCAGATACTGTGAGGAGGGCAGTGACGATGTAGGTGCTCTGCTCCACTACGCAGAGGCCACCGAAAAGGCAAAAAAGCTGGAAAACAGCGAGTCCTCCAAGCGTTTCATTCAATCCATCTCCGACGAGATCAGCAGCATCGCAGGCTACTACAGGGACAACGGCAAGTATGAAACCGCCCTTGAGATCCTCGATGCAAAGGCTGAGATACTCCCGGAGAACATCGCAGGCATCACCAGGGAAAAGATCACAGTCTATGAGCCCTGGATCCAGGCAATGCTGGAGGAGCCGGAGACCACGGTCCTCAAGGTATTTAAGGAAATGTATCTTGAGAAAATAATGGAGGCTCCGGAATACAGCGCGCTCCAGCCCCTCTTCGACCAGGTAAACGACAGGCTCGAAGCCTCAGAAAGACTGGAGAAGCTGGGAAAGCTGGGCAAGACCTTTATGGCCAGCACTGAAAAAGACAGACAAAGCAACGCCTGCAATGTATTCTTCCTGGAATTCAGTTCCATACTCTCCGACAACTACGATATTTACAAATGGTGCAAGAACAACGGCGACAAGCTTCCCCTTATCGCATCCATCCCGGGGACCACACAGTCCATTGGCATCTATGAAACACAGGGAGCCCTGTTCTGCTACATCGGTGAATACAGCGGCAGAAAGCGCAGTGGAAACGGCGCCTGGTTCACATACCTGGGAAGCGCCCTCAACACCAACCGCAAATACTACGCCCGCGGCACCTGGGAGAACGACCTTCCCAACGGCGAGTTCACCTGCTGGGACTATGTAAAGGTGGCGGATCCTGCCAGCGAGACCGAGATCACCATAAAGTGCAATGTAAAGGACGGCCTCTTCAATGGCAAGGCCGAGACCGTATACAAGGGCGTGGATACCTTCCGTCCCGAATATGTGAATGGCACCCCGAAGATCCTGGACACCCTGCAGGATGAAAACGGCACCACCCGCTATGTTACCGCCTACGGCGAAGACTCCACCTATTACTTAAGCAATACCAAGGGCGAAAACTACAAGGACGGCGTGCTGGGCTTCGTGACCGCAGCGGAATAGAGCCGTGATGTCGAGTCTGACGGCAGCCGCTCAAAATACATACAACGACACACAAAAAGACCCGGAGGCATCGTCCTCCGGGTCTTGCACTATATGCTCAGACCTGCCTGTAACACAAGCTTAAAGAAATAAACACCCTAAATTCATATACTTTGGGGATTTTTTGTGATATATTAAATTGGTTATGAAAGAGATCCTCATAGAAAAAAATGATGCGCAGCAGAGGCTGGACAGGTTTCTTAAGAAATATCTGGCCAGGGCGCCCCTGTCGCAGATATATAAGATCATCCGCAAGGATGTGAAGATAGGCGGGAAGCGACCCGGGGAGGACTACATGCTGTCCGAGGGCGACGTGCTGCAGCTCTACGTCAGCGACCAGGACCTGGCCGCCTGGACGGAGACTAAAAAGCGGCGCCACGCCAAGCGGCAGTTCACCATCTGCTACGAGGACGACAACATAATCGCCGTGGGAAAGCCCTTCGGGCTGCTGGTCCACGGAGACAAAACGGAGAAGAAGGACACACTGGCAAATCAGGTCACGGACTATCTGATAGAGACCGGAAGCTACGTGCCCCGAATCGAAAAGAGCTTTACCCCAAGCCCCGCCCACAGGCTGGACAGAAACACCACAGGCATTGTGGTCTTCGGCAAGACCGCCCAGGCCCTCAGGACTCTGGCGGCCATGTTCAGGGAGGACGCGGAGGATGGAGAAGCCTCAGACCCCGAAGCTGTCGCCCGGCCCCTGACCAAGACCTACCTGGCGGTGGCCACCGGCCGCATCGAAAAGCCCTGCCACCTTAAAAACAAGCTGGTCAAGGACGAGAGGCGGAACATCGGGATAGTAAAAAATCTTGATTTTAACGGCGGAAAGTATATCGAGACCAGGGTTTTTCCCGTCTATACTAATGGGAGCTATACTCTTGCAAGAGTGGAGCTGATAACAGGCAGGAGCCATCAGATAAGAGCCCACCTGGCCAGCATAGGCCACCCAATCGCCGGAGACACCAAGTACGGCGGCAGAGCGGTACGGACCGGAGGCAGGGACAGCGAGCCTCTTTTGAGCACCCAGCTGCTCCACGCCTGGCGCATAGATTTCAAGGCTCCGCCGGCGCCCCTGGACTATCTGGCAGGAGAAAGCATAGTCGCCCCGCCGGGAAGAGACTTTTCGGACATCTGCGAAAAGCTCCTCGGAAAGAGCCCCCTGGAGCTGGGCCTTTAAACACGCAAGCTACCCGCAGCAGCGGAACAGGAGATATAAATGAAACTCAGTGAAAACATCATCGAATGGGTCAAGGACATAGCGATCGCGGTGCTGGCCGCCATACTCATCCTGCAGTTCATCCAGCCCACCATAGTGCAGGAGCATTCAATGGAGAACACTCTCCACGAAAACGACTACGTGTTCGTGAGCAAGCAGTCATATAAGATCTTCGGAAGCCCCCAGAGGGGTGACATAATCGTCTTCAACAGCTCCCTCACCACCGTAAGCGGCGCCAAGAAGATGCTGGTAAAGCGCATCATCGGCCTGCCCGGAGACACCATCCAGATAACCAAGGGCGTTGTATACGTCAACGGAGATCCGTTGGATGAGACCTACACAAAGGACGGCTACACCGGGACGGAGATGGAGGCCGTAAAGGTAAGCTCCGGCCACATCTTCGTGATGGGTGACAACCGCCAGAACAGCGCTGACAGCAGGAGCGAGGCCATAGGTCAGGTAAGCATGGAGGACATTGTGGGCAAGGTGGTGCTCAGAGCCTACCCCTTCAATCAGTTCGGAAAAGTAAACTAAAATAAAATGGCGCAGACTAAACTGGTATCAAACAACAAAAAAGCCTACCACGAGTACTTCATAGAGGAGACCTACGAAGCCGGAATAGAGCTTACGGGCACTGAGATCAAATCCGTAAGAGCCGGCGGTGTTTCCCTGTCCGAAAGCTACGCCAAGGTGACGGCTGACGGCCAGGTCATAGTCTACGGCATGAATATCGCCCCCTACGATAAGGGCAACCGCTACAACAAGGAGCCGCTGCGCCCCAAGAAGCTGCTGCTGCACAAGCAGGAGATAAGAAAGCTCATAGGATATACCACCCAGAAGGGGCTCACGCTGATCCCCACCAAGGTGTATATAAACGCCAAGGGTCTGGCCAAGCTGGAGCTGGCTGTGGCCCGCGGCAAGAAGCTCTACGACAAGAGAGCAGACATCGCAAGCCGCGATGCCAAAAGGGATATTGACAGAAGGATAAAGGACAGGGGAAGAGATGAATAAGATAAAGGACATCATTTACGATTTTAACGACATCTTCGTCATACTTCTTATCATTGCGCTTACCGCAGGTGTGCTTTTCTGGAGAATAGACCGCATAATGGCCTACCCCCAGTACCTGGAGGAGCAGAAGGGAGAGCATCTGGACCTGGATACGGATGTTTCGGGACTGAACCTTAAGCCGGAGGCCGTGGACAGGAACCTGAACGACGATCCCGGGGAGATAGAGGCAAACTGGGAGAATGTCACCTCCGAGGCTGCCATCGAAGCCAACGAAGGGGACGTGGGTGACGGCAGCAAGCCCCAGGATGGAACTCAGGGCCAGACAGGAGAGCAGACCCAGGAAGGAGAGAGCCAGACCACCGAGGGCGCTGTCCAGACAGGGGAATCCCAGGGGACCACAGGACTTCCCAGTATTGAGGGAGGCCTTCCCGGTGGCAAGACTGACGACGGCAAGTACGTAACCTTCACCGAGGTCAAGTTCACCGTGCCCAAGGGCGCCAGCGGCACCAGGGTCGGGACCCTGCTGGAGGAGGCGGAGCTGGTGGCATCAAAACAGGACTTCATCAACGCCCTGATAGCTGCCAAGAAGGAAAACCGCCTGCAGGTGGGGACCTTCACCATCCCAGCCGGCTCCACAGCCGAGGATATCGTGGACATACTCACAAAATAAAAGCGACAGCATAAAAAACGCGGCTCAGATGGGCCGCGTTTTTTATTGCCTTATTGAGTTCTATGGAGTCTAGTCCTCCACCAGCCTGTTGCTTGCCAGATCCACCTTTGAGTAGTAGATCAGCAGGATAATACCTGCCATGAGCCAGCCCGCAGGATATGCGTAGGTCACCGGCAGGATGTTTCCGGGGAAGAGGTGAGTAAGCACGAACAGATACAGCTGCCTGAAGGCAACGCCGCCGCCCAGCATGGCAAACATGGGGACCTTTGCATGTCCCGCGCCTCTTAAGGCTGCGGAGAAGGTCTGGTAGGTGGCCAGCAGGAAGTACACGGGAACGATGTGCCTCAGGAAATAGGTACCCATCTCCACGATGGCAGGATTGCTGTTGAAGAAGCGTGCCAGCACCGGAGCCGAGGCAAATACTGCCACGCCTGCCACGATGCAGAAGCCGTAGTTCATAAGGGTGGAGATCAGAATGCTGCGCTTTGCCCTGTCCAGCTGCCCCTTGCCAAGGTTCTGTCCCACGAAGGTGGACAGCGCCGTGGTAATGGACTGGATGGGAAGCTGAATTATCTGCGCCACCTTGTTGTAGGCGGTCCAGCCGCCCATCACGGTGCCGCCAAAGGCATTGATGTAGCTCTGAACGAAGAGGTTGGAGAAGGATGTTATGCACATCTGTATGGCCGCAGGGATGCCCACGTTTATGATCTTCGACATCATGTCCCTGTGGATCTTCAGCTTTTTCAGGCTCAGCTTTATGGGGCCATCCTCTGTGAACAGTATCCACAGCACTATGATGCAGGAGATGAACTGGGCAATGGAGGTGGCAACAGCAACACCCAGAACGCCCCAGTTGAATTTGATAACGAAGAGCAGGTCCAGGATGATGTTGACGATGCAGGATACCACCATTATATAGAAGGGTCTGGAGCTGTCGCCCACGGCTCTGAGTACGCCTGCGCCTATGTTGTAGATGACCGGCGGGATCATCAGGGCATACAGCAGGAACAGGTAGGTATGAGCGTCCTTGTAGATGTCTGCGGGCACCTTCATAAGCTTAAGGATGCCGGGCAGAAGAGTAACGCCTGTCACGCTCAGTATGGCGCCCAGGATGGCGGACATAAGCATGGCAGTGTGCACTGCATCGTTCACCCTGTCGTACTGATGCGCTCCGTAGTACTGGGAGATGACTATGCCTGCGCCGCCTCCAAGGCCCATGGCGAAGGCTATCATCATATTGAGGGCCGGGCCCACATTGCCAACGGCGGAGAAGGCCGCATCAGAGGCATAGTTGCCCACCACCCAGGTGTCCACGGTGTTGTAGAGCATCTGGAACAGATTACCCACCAGCAGGGGGATGGCAAAGCTTATGATATGTCTGGAGATGCTGCCCTCCGTCATATCCACGTCTTTGCTTTTCTTCTTTCTTTTTTCGGGTTCTGACATAAAAACCTCGGATTCTGCAAAATTCTGCTAAATATATGGAAATTCATTTATTAACGTGGTAATATATGGATGACGGACTCGATAAAACATAATGTGGGTCCGTATTTTTTGTTCGATCTTTATACTTTCTCTGGCAGCTATTGCCGAAAGGGATATCCGGGAGCGGATAATTCCCGACATGTGGATAATTATATGCCTGTTTTCGGGAATTTCAATGCTTTTCTTTGCTGAAGCGGCACTTTTTATTGATGATGATTTTTCTCTGATCTATCAGGCCTTCAGAGAGCTTCCGGGAGAATTATGGACAGGCTTTTCAGACGCCCTGCTGCAGGGCTTTAAGGGAGCTTTCGGAGTCTGGGGCATATGGCTTTTTATGGCGGCTGTTTCCGCCCTCTTTGGTCAGCCCCCGCCCTTTGGCATGGGGGATGCCAGGCTTTTCGCCGTGCTGTCCCTCTGCCTGGGGCCGATGGCCGTCCTTCGCATATTCTGCCTCTCCTGCCTGCTCTCAGGTCTATGGTGCGCCGCCCTTCTTGCCCTTAAAAAGATAAAAAGAAAGGACCAAATCGCCTTTGGCCCTTTCATAAGTCTTTCGACTGTTATTTACTTGTTGTCTTCTTCCCACATGTGCTTTACGAGTCTGAGCATGTTGCAGGTGTAACCCCACTCATTGTCGTAATATGCTACGAACTTGAAGAAGCGGTCGTTCAGCTCGATTCCCTGACGGGCGTCGAATGCGCAGGGCTGCGGGCAGCCGATGAAGTCGGAGGTAACGACCTCATCATCCACGTACTCGATAACTTCCTTCAGAGGACCTTCTGCTGCCTCCTTCATCTTCTGGCAGATGTCTGCATAGCTGGTAGGTGTCTTCAGCATCAGGTTCACGTCTATGATGGAAACGTCAACGGTGGGAACTCTGTATGCGATACCGGTCAGCTTGCCGGCAACCTCAGGAATTACCAGACCTACAGCCTTAGCTGCGCCTGTGGTGGTGGGGATCATGTTTCCAAACACTGCACGGCCTGTTCTCCAGTCCTTAAGAGACTTGGCATCGACTACCTTCTGCTTTGCGGTTGCCGCGTGAATGGTGCTCATGAGGCCCATTTCGATTCCGTAGTTGTCCTGAATTACCTTGCACAGAGGTGCCAGGCAGTTGGTGGTGCAGCTTGCTGCGGAAACCACCTGCATGTCGGACTTGTATTCCTTCTCGTTTACGCCGTAAACGAAAGTCGGAGTGATCTTATCCTTTGCGGGAGCGGAAATTACCATTTTTTTAGCTCCGGCCGCAATGTGCTCCATACCCTTTTCCGTAGTGGTATATGCGCCTGTACAGTCGATGATGTATTCAGCCCCGCATTCCTTCCAGGGAATCTTGGTTGCATCGCTTTCGCCGAATACAGGGATCTTCTTTCCGTTGAAGATGATGCCGTCCTCGTACTTTTCCACGGTGCCCTTGAAGCGGCCGAAGGTGGTGTCGTACTTGATCATGTACACCATGTAATCCAGATCTCTGCTTCTCCAGTTGATGCCTGCTATTTCGTAGGGCTCTCCCATCTCTGCCATGCAGAGCATAGCAACTTTTGCGATACGGCCGAAGCCACTGATGCCTATTTTAACTGACATTACTTGCCTCCTTTATATATATCGAGCGAAGAATAATTCCTGTAAATATTTTACCAAATCTCCAGCCCTTTATCCATAATAAAAAATGATTTATGCTATTGCAAATTAGGATACTTGCAATAAGCAAAATCATTTAATACGAGTGCTGCCCGCCGGGCTTATCAGAAAACGATAAAGGCGTAATTGATTGTCTTGCCCCGCTCGGAAAACTTGGCTTCGTACTCCGTCATGGCCAGCTCATCCCGCCATTCGGAGCTGTGAAGATCCCTGGAGACCCGCTGAACATCAAGGCCGCAGGCCGAAAACTCCTCCAAAGACCACTCGAAAAGCTCGTCATTGTCAGTCTTAAAGCAGAGGAAGCCGCCGGGCTTTACGAATAGCCTGTACTGCTCCAAAAAGCCTCTGTGGGTGAGGCGGCGCTTTTCGTTTCTCGCCTTGGGCCAGGGGTCCGAGAAGTTGAGATATATGCCGTCCAGCTCGTTCTCCTCAAAGCAGGGCTTCTCCTTAAGGTGATAGGCAGGGATGACCCGCAGGTTCGTGAGCTGAAGCTCCGCAATTTTTTGCAATATGCGTGGGTAGATCTTTCCGCCTCCCTCGCAGGCCAGATAATTGTTTTCGGGATGCTTTAAAGCCTCTTCGCTTATGAAGCGGCCCTTCCCTGAGCCTATCTCCAGGTACAGGGGCTTTGGCTCATCAAAAAGAGAAGCCCAGTGCCCCTTGAGGCTCTCGGGCTCTGAGACCAGCCACTGCCGGCCTTCTTCTATTATCTGTTCTTTGTTTTTTACAGGTCTGTGTCTCATGGTCTAGATCAGCGGGAATCTCCTCATTACTATCATTGCAGCCAGATAGAGAGCAAAAAGAAGGCCTGCGGTCAGGTCCTTTCTGCCGTATTTCAGAGCGTGGAGACGGGTCCTGCCCTCTCCTCCTCTGTAGCAGCGGGCCTCCATGGCCATGGCCAGGTCCGCGGCTATCCTGAAGGCGCTTACGAAAAGGGGCACCAGAAGAGGCACAAGGCTTTTCGCCCTGTCCATCAGCTTTCCTGTCTCGAAATTCGCGCCTCTTGCGGTCTGGGCCTTCATTATCTTGTCAGTCTCCTCCAGAAGGGTCGGGATGAAGCGCAGGGCTATTCCCATCATCATGGCCAGCTCGTGGGGCGAGACCTTGAAGAGCTTCAGGAAGCCCAGCAGGTTCTCAAGACCGTCAGTGAGCTCTATGGGCTTGGTGGTGAGGGTCAGAAGGGAGCTGCCGAAGATGAGCAGCACCAGTCTAGCGGCCATGAAGCCGCCCCGGTGTATGCTTTCCCGGCTCATCTTTATAATGCCCCACTGCCAGATCATGTGCTCTCCGGCGCTGAAGAACACGTTTATGATAAGGGTGAAGATTATAAGGAACATTACGGGCTTAAGGCCCCGGGTGACAAAGCGCAGGGGCACCTTTGAGAGCTTTATCACGCAAAGCAGACAAAGTCCCGCAAAAAGAAGCCCTGTAAAGCTTTTTGCGATGAACAGGGATATCAGAAATCCAAAAGTACCCAGAACCTTGGTCCTCGAATCAAGGCTGTGGATTGGGGATTCTGCCGGATAATATTGTCCCAGTGTGATGTCTGTTAATGCCATTATGATGATTTATAAGTGCTTTGCTTACTGCCCTCAGGGCCCGCTCTCGCCCTTCGCCAAACAAGCTGAGGTCTATTGGCTTGGGCTGGCGCTTGCGACGACCCCTCGCGGCAGTAAGCTTCAGCACATTCATATTACTCAAATTTACCTTGTAACGCTTTTGCTATTTCCTCTGCGGCGGCTTCGGTGGTAAGAGCGGGACTGAGGCTGCTGAAGAAGCTGTTTTTCTCAGCCAGTCTGCGTACGAAGCTGGCTGCAGGAGGCGGAAGTATGCCTGAGCGGGCCATAAGCTCCGCGTCCCCGAATACCTCCTGAGGCGTGCCCAGCTTAAGGAGCTCGCCGTGGGAGAGCAGCAGGATCTTGTCCGAAAGCTCCACCACATCCGCCATATTGTGGGAGATCATTACTATGGAAAGCTTAGGGTTCTTTCTGAGAGCCAGGACCATGTCCAGTATCTCGTCATGTCCCTGGGGATCCAGCCCCGCGGTGGGCTCATCCAGTATCAGAAGCTCGGGCTCCATGGCCAGAACTCCAGCTATCGCCACGCGCCTTTTCTGGCCTCCTGAGAGCTCAAAAGGACTTCTTTGACCAAATATGTCAGGATCGATGGAAACGAGGCTCAGAGCCCCCCTGGAGCGCCTCAGAGCGTCCTCCTCGGAGCACCCGAGGTTCTTGGGACCAAACATTACATCCTTCAGCACCGTCTCCTCGAAAAGCTGGTACTCCGGATACTGGAACACCAGTCCTATGCGGTGCCGAAGGGCCATGGCCTCGGGGGTCTTTTCATTTATATCCTTGCCGTCCACCAGTACCCTTCCGCTGTCCGGCTTAAGAAGGCCGTTCAGATGCTGGGCCAATGTGGACTTGCCGCAGCCGGTGGAGCCGATAAAGGAAACGAATTCACCCTCTTCTATAGTAAAGCTCACATCCTTAAGGGCGGCGGTCTCAAAGGCCAGCCCCTTGCCATAGGTGTGATAAAGGTTTTCTATACTTAAGCGCATGGGACTGCCTCCCCTGCCGTTTTTCTGCCTGCAGTCAGGCTTTCCAGGGCTGCCATCAGGTCCTCCTCGGTGACTATGTCCTTCGGAAGCTCAATGCCCCTTGCCTTGAGCTGATCCGCCAGCTCTATGGCGAAGGGAAGCACCAGCTTCATTTCGCGGAGCCTGTCCTCCCGGGCGAATACCTCAAGGGGCGTGCCCTCCATGGCCAGCTGACCGTCTTTCAGCACCACTATGCGGTCCGCCTTTGCGGCCTCCTCCATGAAGTGGGTTATAAGGACTATGGTCTTGCCCTGTCTGTGAAGATCGCAGATCACGTCTATTATCTCCGCCCTGCCGGATGGATCCAGCATGGCGGTGGGTTCATCGAATATCATGCAGGAGGACTGCATGGCAAGAACGCCTGCAATGGCCACCCTCTGCTTCTGGCCGCCGGAGAGCTGATGGGGCCCCTTCCTGCGGTTGTCGTACATGTTTACGGCCTTCAGAGCTTCATCCACCCTGCGGCGTATCTCAGCCGGGTCAACGCCCAGATTCTCCGGGCCGAAGGCCACATCGTCCTCCACCACGGAGCTCACCAGCTGATTGTCCGGATTCTGGAATACCATGCCCACCTGAGAGCGTATCTTCCAGATCAGGTCTTCGTCTGAGGTATCCATGCCCGCAACGCAAACCTTGCCTTCCTCCGGCAGGAGCAAGGCATTGAGGCATTTTGCGAGGGTGGATTTTCCCGAGCCGTTGGGGCCTACTATGGCCACGAATTCGCCGTTTCTGATGTCCAGGCTCAGGTCCTTAAGGGTGGGCTCGGCGGGAGCATCCTCCTCCGACTCGGGATATGAAAATGTGATGTTTTTAACTTCTATGATGTTTTCCATACGGGAGGCATTTTATCATCCGTCTGGCCTTATGTAAAGAGACCAAACTGCGGCCATATGACAAGGCCAGATCAGTCGCGCAGGCGGTTGCGGTCCCTTGGGAAGCCGGGCTGGCGCTTCTCCAGCTCGTGGACCTGCTTTTCGAAATCGTCCATCTCCTCGGGCATGGAATCTTCCTCGGAGAGGTCCAGGCTGTTTCTGTCAATGCCCGGCTTTTTGATGAACTCCACTCTGCGAAGCCACAGGATCATGAGAACGGAGCCGGCCAGGACCATGAGCCGCAGAACAAGATAGAGCAGTGTGTTCAGCAGCTGAGCCTTCATGCCGCCGTAGACTATGTTGTAAACGATTATGGAGATAAAGCCTGCAAGGGAGCTTACCGCCGCCAGCAGGAAACGGGCCGGTATGGTGGAATAGCTGCCGTTGTACTGGTGGTAGCGAAGGGGCTCGTTATAGAAAAGGCCCTTCCCTGCCGCCCACAAGGCCATGGCAGTGCCGAAGACCTCGGGTATATAGGGCAGAAGCATGGATCTCGTGTTCATGCCGGAGAATTTGAAGAAGCCGCTCACAAAGCAGCAGGCAAATACCAGCAGCGATGCTCCCGCCAGCTTCCAGGAAAAGCTCTTGTACTCGCCTTCCTTGTGGAAGTAGTAGTTGGGGCCAACGTAGATCACATTGCCCTGAGCATCCTCCACCAGGTACTTGAGCATGTCTCTGTATTCTTTTCTAAGCGTTATAAAACGTTCTATCCTCATGGCATTCTCCTATCGTGCATAACTAATTAAGTATATCACAGCAAGCCGGCAGGTGCATTAATAAATATTGCCCAGATAAAAACCGGCAGGTTTTTGGCCTGCCGGTTCAGTTCGTCTTTTGACTTGTCAGACTATATTAGTCTTCGTAGATTACCCAGTTGTAAGCTTCGAGGTTCCACAGAGAGATGGAGGGGCTGAACTTGCAGCCTTCGATGTCGTCTCTGATACCGAAGATGGTGTCAACTTCTGCGAACGGCATGGTGTATCTGATGTCGTAGATGTACTGGAGGGTTTCCTTGATCATGGTCTTTCTCTTTTCGAGGTCGTAGCACTGTTCAAGGTCATCCAGCATCTTGTCCAGCTTGTCATCGTTGTTTCCGATTCTGGAACCAAATGCGGAGTCGTAGATGATCAGGATGGAGGTAACTTCAGATGCGTTGCCGGAACGGATGGAAGCTTCCCAGGGCTTGCCGGATGCAGCAGGCTCACGGGCTGCCAGCTTGGAGGTCTCGATGTGAACATTGAAGCCGACCTTGTTCCAGAACTGCTGAACGATCTCAGCTGCAGTCTTGAACTCGCCGCCGGAAGCGATGTGGAGCTCGATCTCCATGCCTTCTACGCCGCACTCCTTAACAAGAGCAGCAGCCTTGTCGGGATCATACTCCCACTTGCCGGTGCCGCCGCCGTAGATGGGGGTAGCGCCTTCAGTCTTGGAGGGGATGGGGCAGGTCATAACGGAAGCCTGTCCGTCGAAGGTAGCGTCGGTCAGAGCGTCAAGGTCGATTGCCAGGGACAGAGCCTCGCGGACTCTTCTGTCAGCGAACTTGGGGTTCTGCATGTTGAGGCATACGGTGTAGTACTTGTATGCGCGGCCTCTTTCGATGTGATATCCGTCGAAGGAGTCAACACGGTCAGCGTCGTTGCCGTTGATGTAGAATGCCATGTCAGCTTCGCCGGTCTCGAGAGCGATAACTCTGGAGTTGGCTTCCTGTACGAATCTGATTTCGAATTCGGGGGTCTTGGCCTGTCCGCCGTACCAGGTATCGTTTCTTTCAAGAACGATGTTGGAACCGGTAGTCCAGCTCTGGAGCTTGTACGGGCCGGTGCCGATGGGCTCTCTCTGATAAGCGTCTGCGCCTACCTTCTCGTAGGTGGTCTTGTCAGCGATGTAGGTTCTGCCGCCGCAAAGTACCTGCATAGCAGGGAAGTACGGATAGTTGAAGGCAAGAACTACTTCGTAGTCGCCGTTGGCATAGGAGTTGACATCGTCATACCATGCCATGGTGGAGATAGCAGTGGAGTCAGTCTTGGTCTGTGCGAAGGAGAAGAGTACGTCTTCTGCGGTGAAGTCTTCGCCGTTGGAGAACTTGACGCCCTCTCTGAGCTTGAACTTCAGGTGGAGGTCATCCAGCCATTCCCACTCAGTTGCCAGATCAGGATTGAAGGTGGCAGTATCATAGTCATAGTCCATCAGAGCAGAATAGATCAGTCTGTTGGGGATACCCTGAGCTACGGAGTTGGTTCTGGGTCCGAGGTGTGCGGGTTCTTCTTCGGTAACGACGATGATTCTTTCCTTAACAGCCTTGTTGGAGTTTCCGTCGTTTCCGCCTTCGCCGCCGCAGGCTGCCAGCATTCCCATTGCCAGTACCAGGACGAGAAGAAGGGATACAAATTTCTTCATTTTGGTCTTCCTTTCTTGAAAAGTCTGTGCGCATGAGATGTGCCGTGGGCACATTCAGATATCGATATTTTAGCACCATACTTTAGTGTGGCATAATATCAATTTCCGCGTGATTAATAACACATCTGCATGAATTATATTAGGCTTTAGGCCTGAATATCATTGATCTCCCTTACCTTGTGGCAGGCCACGAAGTGTCCGGGGACGACCTCCTCAAGAGCAGGTGTCTTGTGGAAGCACTCTTCGGAGGCGAAGGGGCAGCGCTTAGCAAAGCGGCATTCGTCGCCGGGGTTGATGGGCGATGTGAGCTCGCCCTTGATGACCTTTCTTTCCTTCTTTGCACCGATCTCGGGGATAGGTACTGCAGAAAGAAGAGCCTTGGTGTAGGGGTGCAGTCTCTGGCGGAACATCTCCTCGGAGTCCGCGAACTCAACTGCACAGCCCAGGTACATTACCATAATGTCGTTGGAGATGTGGCGCACTACCGACATGTCGTGGGTGATGAACATGTAGGTAAGGTTTCTCTCCTCCTGCAGATCCTGCATCAGGTTGATGATCTGAGCCTGAATGGAAACGTCCAGAGCGGATACGGGCTCGTCGCAGACGATGAACTTGGGGTTCAGGGCCAGGGCACGGGCTACGCCTATTCTCTGGCGGCGTCCGCCGTCCAGCTCGTGGGGGTAAGCGTTGGAAAGTCTTGCTGCCAGACCTACGGTGTCCATCAGCTGGCCTACTCTCTGAGCCAGCTCGTTGGAGTTCTTGGTCTCCTTGTAAATGAGCAGGGGCTCAGCGATCAGCTGGGATACGGACATTCTGGGGTTCAGAGAGGAGAAGGGATCCTGGAAGATCATCTGCATGTCTCTTCTGAGCTCCTTCAGCTGGGGCTTGGTGACATCGGAGATGTCCTTGCCGTCGAACCAGATCTTTCCGGAGGTCTTTTCGTGAAGGTGGATGACGGTACGGCCCAGTGTGGACTTGCCGCAGCCGGATTCGCCTACAACGCCCAGAGTCTGGCCTTCCTTGATGCTGAAGTTTACATGGTCTACAGCATGCAGATCGCCTCTGGGAGTCTTAAAGAATTTGGTAAGCTCCTCTACCTGGAGCATGGTCTTTTTATCTTCTGCCATTTTCCTTCCTCCCTATTCAAACAGTCTGCATCTTACCAGATGGCCCGGTTCGATCTCTTTGGTGACCAGCTTTCCGCTTCTGCACTCGTCCTTTGCGTGGGGGCAGCGGTCTGCGAATACGCAGCCGTCGGGCAGATTTGCGGGATCCGGCATCAGGCCCTTGATGGGCTTGAGTCTGTGGGTCTTGGAGTTGAAGTTCGGAATGGAGCCGAACAGACCCTGAGTGTAGGGATGGCTGGTGTTGTTGTAAATGTGCTCCAGGGTGCCGTACTCGACGATCTCGCCTGCGTACATGATGGCTACCTTGTCGCAAACCTCTGCTACGATGCCCAGGTCGTGGGTGATCAGCAGCATGGAGGTGTTGAACTGCTTCTTAAGGTTATCGATCAGGTCCAGCACCTGCTCCTGAATGGTAACATCCAGAGCGGTGGTGGGCTCATCAGCCAGAAGCAGGGAGGGGTCGCAGGCCAGAGCCATAGCGATAACGATACGCTGCTTCATGCCGCCGGAGAACTGATGGGGATACTCGCCGGCTCTTGCGCCTTCGATTCCTACCAGCTCCATCATTTCCATAGCCTTGAGCTCGGCGTCTCTCTTGGAGAGATTCTGGTGGAGACGGATAACCTCAGCGATCTGATAGCCTACGGTCTCTACCGGGTTCAGAGCAGTCATTGGATCCTGGAAGATCATGGAGATCTGGTGTCCGCGGATGGAGCGCATCTCGTGCTCGGACTTCTTCATCAGGTCCTCGCCCTTGTAGATGATCTCGCCGCCGATGACCCTTCCGGGGGGATCCGGTACCAGACGCATGATGCCCAGAGCAGTGGTGGTCTTGCCTGCGCCGGTCTCGCCTACCAGGCCCAGGGACTCGCCCTCAGCGATCTGAAGGGAGATGCCGTTTACAGCCTTAACTGTTTCCTGGTCGGTAACATAATGTATGGTGAGATCCTTGATCTCAAGAATATTGTTTGCCATTAGCTTACCTCCTTAGGACTTCAGACGCGGATCCAGAGCGTCGCGCAGACCGTCGCCCAGCAGGTTGAAGGCGAATACTGCAAGCATGATCGCCACACCGGGGAAGATTACGATGTACGCATGGTCTCTGATAACCTGTCTGCCGTTGGAAAGCATGGAGCCCCACTCGGGAGTAGGAGCCGGAACGCCCAGACCGATAAAGGACAGACCGGAGATGGACAGTATGGAGGCTGCGATGCTCATGGAGATCTGTACGATGATGGGTGCCAGAGCGTTGGGCAGTACATACTTGGTGATGATGCGGAAGTCGGAAGCGCCGGTGGCTCTTGCGGCTTCGATGTATTCCTGGTCTCTGATGGTGATTACAGAGGAACGGCAGATACGGGAGAAGCCTGCGATGGAGCTGATACCCATGGCGAATATCAGTACGTAGATGCTGCTTCCGAAGGCCGCTACTATGGAGATGCCCAGCAGGGTGCTTGGGATGGCCATCAGTACGTCCATGATACGCATCAGGATGTTGTCGGTGACGCCGCCGTAGAAACCTGCGATGCAGCCTACGATGGTGCCCAGAATGCAGGATACGGCCACAGCGGAGAGGGAGATCTCAAGGGAGGTCCTTGCGCCCCAGACCATTCTGGTGAGTACGTCACGGCCCAGCTCGTCGGTGCCGAAGATGTGCTCAGCATTGGGATGGCAGTATCTGTTGGACAGATCCTGAGAGTAGTAGTCCTCGCCTACCAGCTGTGCGGGGAACAGAGCGCAGATCAGGAACATCACGATGATGAGAAGACCTACGATGCCGCCCTTATTTTTCTTGAACCGTCTGACGAAATCGCCGAACTGGCTCTTTTTCTTCATGGAGATTGCATCTGCAGTTGACATTTCTTTTGACATACTATGCCTCCTTTGCAGCTGCAGCGGGAGCTGCCTTGGCCTTCTTGACCTTTACATACTGAGATCTGATACGCGGATCGATGAATGCATAGAGGATATCTACGATCAGGTTGGCTACCGACATGGTCAGCGCCAGGAAGAGCACGCCGCCCTGTACCTGAGGAGCATTCTTGAGGTTGATGGAGTCGATCAGCAGCTTGCCGAGGCCGGGGATGGCGAATACCATCTCGGTGATGGAGGAGCCGCCCAGCATTCTTCCGAACTGCATACCTACTACGGTAACGATAGGAATAGCAGCGTTCTTAAGAGCATGTCTCCAGATAACTACGGATTCCTTCTGACCCTTTGCTCTGGCGGTTCTGATGTAGTCCTGACGGATAGCCTCCAGCATGTTGGAGCGGGTCATACGCATGATAGAGGATGCGGAGTGGAGACCCAGAGTGAGTGCAGGCATTATCCAGTGCTTCCAGGTCTTGAAGCCTGCTGCAGGCAGCCAGCCCAGCTTGACGGAGAACAGAAGCATCAGCATCAGTCCCAGCCAGAAGGTAGGCATGGATACGCCGATCATTGCGATAAAGCGGCAAATGTTATCCCAGAGGGAGTACTGCTTTACCGCAGAGATAATACCTGTCGTAAGACCTAATATACTCGACACGACTACGCTGAAAAACGCGAGTTTAAAAGTGGTCGGGAAACGGGTAAGGATCTCTTCAGTTACAGGCTTCTTGGTGTTGTAGGAAATACCAAGGTCGCCCTTGAGGGCCTTACGGACATAGTTGAAATACTGAATCCAGAATGGCTTATCAAGGCCGTTCTCAACACGGAACGCTTCCTTGTCCTCTGCGGTAGCCATATCGCCCAGGATATAGTCTTCCGCATTGCCGGGGGAGAAGTACATCATGGAGAATACCACCAGTACAACGCCCAGCATTACCGGGATAAGCATCAGGATTCGTCTGCCAATGAATTTAAGCATAAGTTGAGTCCTCCAAATGATTGCTGCTAAGGCTTTCGCCCAAAGGGTAAAGATGACTTTTACCCTTATAAAAAAGATATAGATATTATTACATGCAGACATAGTTTTTTGAAATGCCTTGATTAGGTTTATTAATGCAATCGTGTAATCATTCGGCTAAATTTATCTTGAATTCATATCAATTTCGTAATATAATAATGCTGGAATGGCATTAATCTGCGTGAGGGGGATAGAACGATGTCAAGCATGCTTAGATTAAAGTATTTTGTGAGCCTTGCAGACAATCTGAGCTTTACCAAGGCTGCACAGGAATGCTTCATAGTACAGACTGCCATGAGCCGTCAGATAGCGGCGCTGGAGGCGGAGCTGGGAGTGCAGCTTTTCGTAAGGAATACAAGGACCGTGGAGCTTACAGAGGCGGGCAAGGAATTCTACAGCTTTGCGGTGAGCGCTCTTAATGACTACAACAGAGGTGTAGAGCGGGCCAAGATGGTCTCCGCCAGCTACGACTGGACCCTCAAGATAGGCATAGGCCCTCAGGAGCATCTGCTGCTGGAGCCCCTGCTGTCTCAGTTCATAGAACTGTATCCGCAGACTGCGGTCATAGTTGATCAGATGGGCTACCGGAACCTGCAGAAATACTACAGGGAGGGGGCATATGACATCATCTTAGGCCACAGAAAAAGGCTGCCGGAGTTTGATGACGCAAACAGGATAGAGTTTCCCGGCATCAAGTGGGGCATAATCCTCTCTGAGAAGAATCCGCTGGCTGAAAAGGAAGACATCATGCCGGAGGACATGTCGGGACAGACCTTCGTGAGCATGACCTCCATAAACATGGAGCAGTTCGAGGAGGCTGTACACCAAAGCTTCCCGGGCTCCAAGTTCATCAGCGCCAATTCCATACCGCTTAAGTACATGTTCGTGCGCATGAACATGGCCATCGCTTATATGCCCGGCTTTCTTGCCAAGGACATGCCCAGCGGCATAGTCTTCAGGGAAAGCAGCTGGATGAATGAACCCCTTAAGGATGATCTGGAATTCGACATGGTCTACAGGGTGACCGCCCACGAAAGGCGGGCCCAGGCGGAATTTATAAGGATCGCGTCGGATTATCTCACCAGCGGGGGAGACAAGCCCTGGATGCACACCCAAAGAGAGTAGCATAAGCCAGTCGGAAGGCAGCTCCTCGCCGCGCGAAAACGCAAAACAAAAGCCCCGGACCTCAGGCATTCCCTGAGTCCGGGGCTTTTTCGGCTTTTTACTAAGGAGTAAAGCCTGTCTGTTCAGTTTTTATGCTTCCAGAGTGTCGCAGGTGTCGGGACGTCTGTTGTGCAGCTGACCGATGGATCTTCTAACCTCTTCGATATAGTCAAGATCGATGTCGGCATAGATGATGCCTGTGCGCTCCTGGGCTCTTGCGATAACCTTGCCCCAGGGATCAACTACCATGGATTCGCCGAAGCTTGCGGCAACGGGACCGCCGTACTGGCCGGCAGCCACCATGTAGCAGCCGTTCTCCAGAGCTCTTGCTCTGAGCAGCACTTCCCAGTGGTCCTTACCGGTGACCATGGTGAAGTTTGCGGGGTTGAACAGCAGCTGAGCTCCCATGAGGGTCATCTTTCTGAAGAGCTCGGGGAAGCGGATGTCGTAGCAGATGGCCAGGCCAAGCTTACCAAGCTCGGTGTCAACGACTACCACCTCGCTGCCGGGCTTGCAGCGGGAGGATTCCTTTGCAACGTGGCCGCTGGGAAGGGTCACATCGAAGGGATGGATCTTGTGATATTCAGCTATGACTTCGCCCTGGGGATCCACAACGAAGGTGGTGTTGTAGGTCCTGGGATCCTCGGGGTTCTCGGTCTGGATACCGAAGGAACCGCAGTGGATGTAAACGCCGTGCTCCTTGGCCTTCTGCTGGAAGAGCCTGAGTGTGGGGCTGTCCTCTCTGGTCTCGGGGGAGGGAGCGTTGTCGTCCTGTCCGCCTCTTCTTCTGGAAACGGCCTCGGGGAAGGAGATGAGCTTTGCGCCTCTTGCAGCGGCCTCGTCGATGGAGTCTGCAATGAACTTCCAGTTAGCCTCTCTGTCGGTGCCGGAATTGGTCTGAACCACGGCAATCATGTATTTCTTGATCATTTTATAGCCTCTTTCTTCCTACTTTACCATGCCTGTGGGTTCTTTTTCGAGTCCGGGATAGACGTCAGGACGTCTGTTGGACAGGGTTCCGAGCATCATGGCGCACTGATCTGCATAATCCAGATCGATGTCGCCGTAAACGATGCAGGGCTTCTCCTGAGCTCTGGCAATTACCAGGCCCCAGGGGTCTACGATCATGGAGTTGCCGAAGCAGGGGCCGCCATACTGAGCGGCTGCGATAACGTAAGCGCTGTTCTCCAGAGCTCTGGTCCTCTGCATAACTTCCCAGTGGTCCTTGCCGGTGGTCATCATGAAGGCTGCTGCGGTGATGAACACCTGAGCGCCCTGCATGGCCATTCTTCTGTAGAGCTCAGGGAAGCGGATGTCGTAGCAAAGGGACAGGCCGATCTTGCCCAGCTCGGTGTCGACAACGACGATCTTGTCGCCGCGGACGGTGGTCTTGGATGCGTCGAATACTCTGCCGTCGGGGAGGACTACGTCGAAGGGATGGAGCTTGACGTACTTTGCGATCTGCTTTCCGTCAGGTCCGAACATGAAGGTTGCGGTGTTGACTCTGGTCTCTCCGGGGATCTCAAGAGGAATACTGCCGCCGACTACATAGATGCCGTGCTCCTTGGCCTTTGCAGCCAGAGTGGTGCATGCGGGACCGTCGGGTCTTTCTTCTCTCTTGACACCCTCCTGGGGCTTTCCTGCGATCAGGAAGTGCTCGGGCAGGGATACCAGCTTGGCGCCGTTCTTTGCAGCTTCATCGATGGCGTTGCAGGCGAACTCCAGGTTCTTTTCCTTGTCTGCGCCGGAGCTCATCTGAACGGCAGCGACTTTATACTGTCTGGTCATTTTTGTTCTCCTTTACTTCTTCCAGAAATCGGGAGCGAGCTCGCCGCTTCTGAGGGCATTGATGATGTCCTGGATCTTGGCTTCTTCCAGAACCTTTACGGAAGGTCTGCCGGATGCGGGCAGGGGCTGGCCGGATTCATAGGCAGCTCTCATCTTGGCTTCTCTTGCAGCCATGGCTTCTGCTCTTTCGAGCATCTCCTCATAGCCTTCAGAGGGCATTACTACAAGGCCGTCGCAGTCGCCGAGGATGATGTCTCCGGGGTGAACAACGGCGCCGCCGCAGCAGACGTCGATCTGGGTCTCACCGGTGATGCCCCAGCAGTTGCAGGTAACGGCGGAGAGGCCGCTGCAGAATACGGGGAAGTCCTCGAAGGTGCGGATGTAAGCGGAGTCGGTGGCCATGCCGTCGATGACAAAGCCTGCCAGGCCCTTTGCTCTTGCGCCGCGGGCTACGAATTCGCCAACGGGAGCGTAGATGTCGTCCCCTGCTCTGTCGATAACGATGACGCTGCCTTCAGGTGCATCCTCAATGGCCTTGAACATGGCATAGTGGTCCTTGCCATAGGTCTTGACGGTGTATGCGGGGCCGCAGATCTTGGAGTTGGGGTTGATGGGCTTGATCTTGGGCGCCATGAAGCGGACACCGATGAAGTGGCCGTAGGCGGCGGGATCAGTCTTCATAAATCTTGCTTTTAATTCTTCAGTCCACATGATAATTTGCCTTTCTGTCTGCCGCATCCTCAGAAGGATGTCCGGCATGCTTTATAGTCTATTAACGATTAACGATTAAGCCTTGATATCAACAGCCCATTCGTCCTTCAGGAAGCTGCAGATGCGAGCAACTGCGGCCTCGACCACTGCCTTGCCCTTCTCTGCGGTGCCAAGAGTTGCATCGCCGACGGTGGCAGAGGGAGTCTTGTCCTGCATGGGGACGAAGGTCATGATGTCGGGGTAGTTGACTACATTGGGCTCGATCTTGGTGGCCTTGCTCATGTCCACCAGGTCGGGACGGAAGTAGAGGATGACGGAGGTGCCTGCCTCAGCAGCGTGGCCGTGGCACATTCTGCCCTCGGTGTCGAAGATGCCCTTGCCAAGAGGCTGAACGAATCTCCACCAGTCAACCTGAGCCCACTTGCAGCCCTTCTGCTCCTGGTACTTGCGGGCAACATACATGATGGTGGAGTTGCTGGCGGCATGACCGGTGATGAAGAGGAACTTTCTGAAGCCGTAGTCGTAAAGCTGAGCCATCAGCTCCTCGATGTACATCTCAAACAGCTTCGGGGTGATGGTGAGGGTGCCCGGATAGGCCAGCAGCATGCTGGAATCTGCCAGGGGGAAGCAGGGAGCGATCAGGGCGTTGCACTTTTCAGCAACGAGCCTTGCTACTCCGTCTGCTGCGATGGCGTCGGAGCCCATGGGAAGATGGGTGCCGTAGATCTCGCAGGCGCCTGTGGGGATGATCACAAGATCGGTCTCCTTGCGGCGCTTGTCGAATTCGGACCAGGGCATTTCATTGATAACGTTTGTCATGATTTTTCTCCTGTTATGTAAAGCTATAGGTTAACGTTATTTAAGGGACTGCAGGCTTACGCAGCTTTAATAAGGGCCCGCAGCTGCAGAAGCTATGCCTTTCTCAGCTCTTCAGCCTTGGCAGCGTTTCTTTCTTCCATTTCCTTCTGCTTCTGTACATACTGTGCGTAGTTGGGATTGAAGGGACGCAGATACCCGCTGCTGCCTGCGTTGTCGTTGCCGTGCTCCTTGAAGATCACGATGGAACGGCCATGATCCTCGCCCAGAGCCAGTGTGCATGCTCTTTCGAAGCCTGCGCAGATCAGGTTCTTGCCCTCCGGAGTCTTGCCGAAGGTGGTGAAGATGTAGAGGCACTGCATGTGCTTGGTCTGCTCGTCGCAGTTCTCAGCCTTGATCTCCTGGATGGAAACGAAGCTGTGGTCCATGGAAACGCCAAAGCCCTCCATGCAGGCCTTCTTGGTCTCCTGGATCAGGAGCTGCTTCTGCTCCTTGGTGTAACCTTCTACGATGTTTATGATTCCTAAAGACATTTTGTTTCTCCTTTCAGACTAGATGTCCCACTTCTTATTCATGAATTCAACGATGCGGTCCACGCACTTGTCGATTATGGCCTTGCCCTTCTCTGCGGTGCCCTTGGTGGCGTCACCGACGGTGGCGTTGGGGCTGCGGAAGTCCATGGGGAAGTACTGCATGATGTCAGGATATTCAAAGCACTGGGGATTCAGCTCCACGCGGGTCATTCTTTCCTTGACCACCAGCTCGGGACGGAGGTAGAGCATTACAGAGGTGCCTGCCTCAGAGGCGTGACCGTGAGCCATCTGGCCCTTCTCCTCGAAGATGTCCATGCCGTTGGGCTGAACGAATCTCCACCAGTCCACCTGAGCGTAATGGATGCCGTGGGACTTGGTGTACTTGACGCCTACCTGATTGATGGGGCCTACGCTGCCGCCGTGTCCGGTGATGAAGAGCAGGTTCTTGAATCCGTACTCCACAACGAGGCACTCAACGATGTCCTCCATAACGGCCTTGAAGGTCTCGGAAGATACGGTGATGGTGCCGGGGTATGCCATAAGGGACTTGGAGTCGGATACGGGCATCATGGGTGCGATCAGGGCGCCGGTCTTTTCTGCGATGCGCTCTGCAACGCCCATGGCTGCGATCCCGTCCTCGCCCATGGGAAGGTGGGGTCCGTAGATCTCAACTGCTCCGGTGGGGATGATAACAGTATTGGTGTTTTTACGGCGCTCGTCGAATTCGACCCAGCTCATTTCGTCTATTCTGTAAGTCATTTTTCCTCCTGCCCGATACTAAGCGGGCTGCAGCTTGCGCTTTGTTACTTTTATGCACTAAAATAATACAATCTATCAGTAAATAATACAAACGCATAAATTTAGCGGATTAATGATTGATTGTAGTAAAAAGCAAAGTAAAACCCGGGGCTTTAGCTCCGGGTTTTCGTTTTGATCTTCAGAACCTGAGTTCCTGCATTGAACCTGTTTAATAAAGAATATTTTTCATCAGCACGCATCACTCTGTTTTATCGCATCTGATGGCTGTTCTGTGGCTGCCGCCCGGGGTACAGGTGAAAAGTGTCAGGTCCCAGTCGCCGAGCACATCAGTCATGTATTCTATTTCGTGAGACTCGAGGGTCTCGATCTTGCTTACCTTGTATTTGTAGTGGGTCCCGTCCACACTGCGGAAGTCGACGTCTGTACCGATGGCGGCATTGCGCAGAGGGCCGAAGTGGTTGCTGTAGTTGTGTGCGCAGATGACCAGATCCCCGCTCTTGTAGCTTCCGCTGTAGCGGCAGGGAGCGGTCTTGAGCTTGTCGTAGTCCCAGTTCTCCATAACAGGAAGAGATAGGCCGTAGGCGTCCACATCAAGGATGCCGATGTAGCGGTCTCCGTCCAGCAGGCAGATATCCATGGGTAGAAACTCCGCAGGGAGGTCCGGGTCCACGGGGAAGATCTCGTTTCCGATCAGCTGCTGGCTGTCATCTCCCGTCTGAACATAGACGCCGGCGTCGACGGTCTGGCTTACAGCCTGCCCGCTGTTGATGCGGGACGCCAGCTCGTTTCGCACAGTCAGGGAAGCCGTGCCTGCGCGGCGGTCCTCGTTCACGTTATGGACGACCAGTGTCAGGGCTGCAAGGATGAGCAGCAGGCCTATGGCAAGTATTGAATTTCCGACAATACGTCTTGTCTTATTCATTCTCTTTCTTCTTTCTTCTGAGCAGGAGTCCGAAAATGCTCAGGACTGTGCCGCTGCCCGCAAGAACAGGTACGGGCCACCAGAGCTGGCCGGTCTGGGGCAGATGGGCCAGGGGGTTGCCGTTTTCATCGAGGTCCTCGTCCTCATCTACCTCTTCACCGTCATCTCCGGGGGTGCTGCTGCCGGGATCGGGACCGCCGTGTTCGGAATCATCGCTGTCTTCACTTCCCGGATCCTCGCCTCCGCCGATACCGGGATCGGTGGTAATGCTTTCAGGAGTGGTTGGAGTCTCGCCGCCGTCCAGCACATTCACGAATTCCATGATGCTGGCGCGGACGTTGTCAGAGCGGATGTAGCTCACGCTGAGGACTATCTCTCCATCCTTGGCGCGGACCGCCACATTCATTGTGTATGTTTTGGTTTCGTATTCGAATTTGGGATTGGTGCCGACATTCTCGGAAATGATGTAGCTGTAATCCTTATCCACATCCTCCAGGCCGAACTGCATCCAGCCGAACTCGACTTCGCCCTCGCCCGTAATGCTGGCCTCCATGGTGGAGCCTCGCGTTCCGTTGGGCATGGGAGCATCAGCCTGAAGCGGCTTCATGGTGAAGACGAACACATCGCTTCCGGAGTAGGGCTTGCCGCTCTTGTCGATGATCTTCTTTCGGATGGGCGGATCCAGCTCTGCCTTGGGAGCGGGCTTGGGATTTTCTATTTTTGTGTTGGTTACAGTGTAGCGAAGTCCTGTGCTGCTTACCGAAGCCGTGTAGCCTTCGACAGGCTCCTCCGATACATTGTATGTGTATCCGGCATCCAGACCGCTGAAGGTATGTCTCCAGCCGCCTGCTGCAGTAAGAACCGCGGAATCGATCAGACTGCCGTTCTTAAACAGATTGACTGTGATGGAGGGAGGAAGCGTATCCTCGGGGGAGACACCTGACCATACTTTACTTACATATACTTTTACGGTCTCCGGGTCCGGGTCCGGAGCGGGGGTAAAGACGTTGCTGAAATCGATATCGTCATATTTGGTCAGATCGCCGGGCTTGTAATACCCCAGATTGAAGGCCAGCTTGCCCATGACATCTTTGTAGATGTAGACTCTTGCGGTATAGATCATCCGGTCATAGGCGACTGTCGCAGTATCGGCATTCTCGACCTTGATGGTGAAATCATAGACGCCTTCTGCGGTAAAGGTCCTTGTAAAGCTTTGCGCAGTCCCGGGAACCAGATCCAGTGTATCGAGAAGAGTATCCGTTGCATCATCTGTTAATGACACTCTGCAGCCTACTCCGCTGCAGCTTACCGGCATATTTACATCTATGCTGCCTGCGCCATAGACCGGCCATGCGGAAAAGACCGTCAACAGCAGGCTAAGTGCCCAGATCAGGCTTGTTCGTCTAATTATCTTGTTTTTCATTGCTTCCCGTATCCTCCGTTTTGAGGGTTATGGTGCCTATTACCAGAAGTCTGTCGTTCATGCCTTCACCGTAGCACGTGGACAGAGCCAACAGAGGCAGATCTGCTTCCGGTTCTTCGTATATAAGGGCATTATCCTGAAGATAAGCCAGAACTTTCGATTTTGATGTCTTTTTTACATTGAACAGCACAGGATCCATTCCATCGCCCTTCGTTACAGCAAAGAGCCTGTAATCAAATACCTGCGATTCGGATGTTAATGTTCCTGTCTTGTGTGCTTCATAGTAATCTTTGGACAAATATTCCTCCAGCGAGCCGAACATCTTGCCGTATTCCATGTGATGTCCGTAAACCAAAGAATATTCGTCGGAAAAATCCTTTGCGTTGCCCGCATCCAGAAAGATGCTGCCGCTAAGGGAGAAGTCTCCATAAGGGTCTATATTGAGGAACTCAAAATTGTCCTCCCCCTGCATCAGCGGATAGTCGATGTTCGTACCATCCAGCGCTATCCAGCCTGCCTGCTTGTCTGTGATCTTCTTTTCGGGAGCCAGGGGTATGTCCAGCTCCGGTTTATAGTATAGAAGGGATTTGTCGGACGCATGCTGATAGAGATACGCATTGTCCAGTACCGAATATGTACCGATGAACATCATGAGCAGGCAAACCAGCACTAATGCCAGATCTATGATTCTGTCTATAAGTCTTATGATGCTGCCTGCCATTGTCGTCCTAAAATACCTTAATGAAATTGCAGTCCGGGCGCCCTGCCCTGCTGCGGGTCTTAGCTGCACTCAGGGAAACTCAGGCCTTAAGTGCTGCATCCCGGCGGAGAGAGGACCAGCCCCTCTCCGCCGTAATAAATATCGCTCTTCGTCTGTTGATCTGCGGTCCTGGATGTTTGTTTATTCAGCAAGCTTCAGGACCCAAAGCACTGATTTTCTGCTTAATGCTGCTTTCTCTTCCTGGAGGCAAGCATGATCAGCAGACCTGCGCCGCCAATGGTGATGACGGCAATGGCAGGAGCAACTGAGAGAAGTACACCGGTGGGTACGGTAGCATCCTTGGTGTTTCTGAATAATACTTCTACAGCAGATTCACCGATACTGTGATTTCCTGTAGTCAATCCGGACACATAGTCTCCCTCACCGACGATCTTGTACTCGGAAGTATACCCAGGCTCTTCTGTTTCTGTAACATTATAGGTTGCGCCCTGAATAAGCTTGATAGAAACATCTTCATCATCCTTCAGCCAGAACACAACTGAAGCAGTGCCATCTGCTCCAATAGTGACAGAAGTCGGATTCGCATAGTTTGCAGGCTCACCAAAGAGGGTGGTTGCAGGGGTTCCGGGGCCACCGGCAGTATTAACAGGTAGCGTATTGCCTGCGACTGCACTCATGCCTGAAAGATTAACAGTAAACATAAAGTACTGATCTTTTGATCCAAGAGCTCCGCGGACAAGCTTTTCGATCGTCAGCTGCGGCTCTTTTGCAGGATAGTTATCAACGATAGAGTTTATTTTTGTTGTTGAAGACAGACTTTCACTCAATCCGTAAGAGATCTCCAGATTACCACTGTTATCAACAACTCTGACCACCAGATAAAGTGTCTTTTTCTCATTTGATACCTTAGGATCTCCTGTAGCACCTGCACCGGAGGCCACTTTTTCTACTGTCCAGTAATAGATTCCCGGCTGGGTAAATGACAGAGAAGAAAGATCGATAGAAAAATCCTTCTTCAGCTTTCCATCAGCGGGCAGGGTGTCAGTAGGACCAAAAGATAATGTAGCCAAAGATGTTCCTGTAGGGAACTTTGACACATCAATGGCTCCGGCGTAAAAATAATCTACTCCGCCGTTTGAGTAGCCTGTCATATTTGATGTTGTTTTGAGCTCATAAGTAACGTTTGGTATAACGGAGCCCGCAACATGCAGCTCCTCTTGTACTGTTACAGTACCGCCTGTAACTGCGGTGTACGCGCTTGCCGGCACAGCGCTCAGCGCGAGCAGCAGCATTGCCACAAGCACGCTTGCAAGCCTTCTTGTCTTGTTTTTCATGTTTTCCTCCTGTTGATTGAAGAGCAATAGAGTTTCTATGTTCTAAATCCGCTGTTGACGGATGATTAGACAGCTATTGGCGGACATTTGTGCTTGTCCGCCGGTCGTTCATGGTATTAATTTCGAAAAAATAGCGATAGTGATCCTACTAGTGGTCGGGCTGATGAGAGCGGGGCCGCTAGTATAAGATACTAACGCCAATTATCCCTGTTTGGGTATGGTTGATGTATAAGTGGTTAACCTTTCGTAATCACTCCTGTTATTGTATTGGAGCTTCATGATATCGCGGAAATGAATCCTCTTCATAAAATTCGCTTTTCCTACGGGCAAATTCTACCATGTTGATAGGTAGAACGCAATATGTGTTTTTAACCATTTCGGTTAAAAAACATATATTTCTACTATATTAGTCCTGTGTCTATGATGTTTCGTGGATAATAAGGTTTTTTTTTCACATTTTCTTCTGCTGCATTATCGCGTTAAACTGCTAACACGTTGAAATTTCTGAAGCTGAAGACTATGCAGCCTGGGTGCGAAAACCCGTTTGCTACAGTCCCCGCCGCCGGATTATGTAGACGGCTTTACCCTTGACATCGTCGGTACTGATCTCGCCGAAGATGCGGCTGTCGCTGCCGTTTGTGCGAAAATCATCAAGCAGGAATAGGCCGCCCTCCCCGACGACATAGGGGTATTCCACCGAGGAATCTTCTGCCGGCTGAGTGAGGTAAAAGACCGTTTCGTTTGGAATATAATTGTCCACGACCAGCTGGCCTTCCTGAGTTATGACCACAGTGCTGCCGCCCTTGGCCACGATGCGGGAGATGCGGTTTTTGCCGCTGATGGGGTCCTGATAGAGCACGATGTCACCCACCCGGCAGGGCTCCAGCCTGTAGGTTATGACCAGGTCTCCGTCCATGACGAAGGGGTACATGTGATTGCCGTGGTTGAGGTGCACGCCCAGGACGAATCTGCCCACGAGGAACACGGCAAGGGCGATGACTGCGATCTTTATAAGCAGGTGAAGAAGCTCCTGCCCTACGCTGCTGCCCCCCTGTTTCGAAGCGGAGCGTTTTGCCTGATTTCCGGAGGCCGAGTGTCTGCCGGCGGAGCGGCCGGACCTGGACTTTACAGGAACTTCGGCGGAGGTTTTGCCTGCCGCAGAGCTTTGGGGCACGTCAGCGGGTTCCTTCTGGCCTGCCTTGAGTTCTTCGGGCATGTCAGCCGGAGCCGGCTGTTTTTCTCTTATTGTAACAAGGACTTCTTCTGTCCCTTTATTTTCAGTTGTTATGTTCTTATCTTCCATGGTGGTCCTTTTCGGTGATTCGCAGAGAATGCATTTTACCAGCAGGCGGCGATGATTGCAACAGGTTAATCCGAGGCGCCGCCCCAGCGCTTACGCTTCGTTGAACACTGTGATATAGGCCGAGACCGGGTTCGGGCTGAGCATGGTCCATCTCGGAGCCGGGTCCAGAGTGTAGCCGTCCCGCACCTGCCAGAAGCGGAATGACTTGCCGGAGCCGGTCATTTTAAACTCGGCGCTGCCGCAGCAGACCACGCTGTGATTGAAATAGCCCCCCGCATCTGAGTACCAGATGTTCAGAAGGAAGGGCCTGCCGGCAGCCAGCTCCCTGAGGCCGCGGCTGCGGGAGAAGCTGTTGACGGCGATGAGAGGGAGGCTGAGGCTCCGGATGCAGAGCCTGGAAAAGAAAGTATAGTCGATGTTGTCCAGGGTGAAGTCTCCAAGGGAGGGCGCCGGATCCAGCTTTTCCCGGAAGATCTGCATGATGCGGGGCGCCAGGGCTTCTGCGGTGACGTTGCCCGGGGCGGGCCTTGAGCTGCCAGCGCTCAGGGCAGAGCCTGCGGTGACGGCGCTCGGAGCAGAGCCTGCGGTGATGGCGACCGGACCGGACTCTGAGCTGCTGGCCAGTCCTGCCGCGCCGCCCTCCCGCGCCTGAAGCCGGTTCATGTGAAAAGCCAGCATCGAGGATATCCCATACAGGGCGCAGGCGTTGGTCTCGAAAATGTAGTAAGGCGGAACCCTGTCCGCCAGCGATACCTGCGATTGCAGTTCAAAGGAGCGTCCCGGGTACTTAGCCTCCAGGAAGCTTACAGGGTCCTCTATTCTGTTTGCCGGCGTATCTCTGAACAGCAATTACATTCCTTCCGGACGCGGCACATCCGCTGTCGCTACTTTATGTATTATAGCAGAAAGGTCCTCGGTTGCCAAAGTAAGTTGAAGCACTACAGCAAATAGTACTCGGCGACCTGTTTAATCTTTCCGCTCGTGAGCGGCTGCTGCTGATTTTCAAGCGTAATGATCAGTCCCTTCCCGGGGAAAAGCCCGTCCCTGGCATATCGATCCATTTTGTACATAAATGAATTCTGTACATACTCCGGGTCATCCATACGGCCGAAATGCTCCCAGTAATAGATTTCGCCGGAGCGGCTGATAACTGTAAAGTCCGGGGTCGAGCTTCCGGTGGAGTAATTGAAGTAATATGCCTGCTCATATGTGTAATACAGGCCATGCTCGTAAAGAAAATCCGCAATGAGAAGCTCGGACTTGGAGCGTACGAATTCACCCCGCCTTGTCTGAAAAAGGAGACCCTCCTGGTGGGAGGAAAAGCCCTGCGGTGCGGGCGTATCCCAGGTATCATCTGCCCAGACATCTATCTCTGAAAGAGGTCCGAGCAGCCGCCTTCGGCCCGGGCTGAGAGAGCGATACGCATCAGTGAGGGCTTCAGGTTTATATTGATTCAGGAAACGGTGGATCGCATTGCGTTCCTCTTTAGCCAGTCGGAGCGTTTTTTCTGCGTAGTCTTTTTCCGCCAGACGCGCGGCTAAGGCTTCATCGCTGCTCCGGATGTATTTGGAGACGGTTTTCCCGTCTTTGTTTCTTCGGAGTTTATAGTAATGCCAGCTGCCGTTTTTAATCTGTCTGCATCTTAATGCACCGCCCGGGGCTTTTCTTATGATTCCGCTGCAGATCTGGATGACAGTATTCAGCTGCGCCTCTCTGCGTAGAAGATCATCTCTGATTTTCATAATTTATCTTTCCTTTACATTTATTGCTATTATCCGGCGGGTCAATGATACTTGATTATGTATTTAATGTCAATATTTACTTTTAATGCGCGTTGTTGAACTCAGTTCATTTAGGTGCTTCGAAAATTGATAGTATCAGATTTTCGATTTTCCGTTTTTTGTACCATGTAAAACCGCAATTTTTTGGGAAACATAAGTCTATTGATGGTACGGGATATGTGAATTCACAGTTGTTGTTCTATTTTCGATACATATTTTTACATTTAACCCCACCTTTTGCTGGCATAGATCTTCAACCGAGTCTTTTTCATGGTACAAAATATCAACTTCACCTTTCTGGTTCCATCATTTTCGGAAGGACCTTTTCTGAAAGGCATTGGACCCTTGATTCGGCACGTTTACAACGGCATTTATAGGATTTGCGGGGAATTGGGACTATTTCGAGAAATTTGGGGCGAGGTGCAAGGCTTGACGGCCGGCCAAAAGCGGAGGACGCACTACAAGGACATTTTTTAGTACCGTTTGAGTTTGGCAAAGGCTTTTGGATAGGGTACAATGGTGAGGAAAAGGAAAAGTATTCAGGATAGAACCTGCGGGAGATCATATATGTTAAGGATAATAAATGCGGCAAGCGAGGAGCGGCTGGAGGAGCTGCTTTTCAGGGATATAAAGGAGAAACTCGAGCGGCTGAGAAGCCGGGAAGCCGCCGGCTCAGGCTTTGTACATGCAGGAGGGAACTCCGAAAGTGCCGGGTCTGAAAACCCGAAGGCCAAGAGTGCGCCAGAGCTCGGGAACGAGAATGCCAATAGTAGCCTGAAGTTTGGGCGCGAGAGCTCCGAGAGTGCTCGGGAACTCGGGGGCAAGGATACCAGCAGTGCACAGGAGTCTGGGGACAAGGGATCCAAGGGGGCATTGGGATCAGGAGGAGGACTGATTGAGCCGCTAACCATGAATAGCGGAGAGCTTCGCGCTCCGCGGCAGGTGGTGCTTGTTGTTCCGGCGCAGTACACGCTGCGGGCGGAGGAGCGGGCCTTCAGAAGCCTTGGCGGCGACGGTTTTTTCGACTTTCACATAATGTCCGGAAACAGACTCATACACCAGATCGTCCACGAGACCGGCGGACCCGGGCTTACCCCTGTCAACAATCTGGGGCGCACAATGATGCTGCGCCGCATCGCGCGAAACAGGGCGCAGGATCTGAAATGCTACGGTTCCCTTGCAGAGAGCAGCGAGTTTCTTAAGCTGGCCGGAGATTTTATAGTGCAGGCCAAGCAGAACAAGATAGACGAGGAGGCCATGCCGCTGCTGGTCCAGGCCAGCCCCGAGGGCAGCCTGCTGCGGGACAAGCTGTCGGACATGCAGATACTGATGAGCGAGTACCAGCTGGCCATGGCGGGCAGGTTCAGCGATTCTGAGGATCTGCTGGCTTTTGCTGCAGGAAATGCGAAGGACTCCCCCTTTGTACGGGATTCATATTTCTTCTATTTCGGCTTTTATTCTTTCACTTCCAACGAGATGGATTTCCTGACGTCGCTGGCGGAGGCGGGATGCGGGCTGACGGTGATGCTTCAGGGCGCTCCCTCAGAGGGCCTGGAGGATGACGTTTTTATGGTCCCCAGAAGATCTGCCCAGCGACTGACTGCGCTGTGCAGGGAAAAGGGGATCCCGGTTGAAAGGCTCACCGAAGCTGAGCAGGATAGACAGGCGGGAGCCGGACTCGATGCAGAGCAAGGCTGTCAGGCAGGAGCCGGGCTCAATGCAGGGCAAGGCCGACATGCAAAAACGAGAGCCGAAGCTGAGCAGGATAGACAGGCGGGAGCCGAAGGTCCGGCAGGTGATGCAGGAGGCGGAGCCAAAGCAGCTGCCGCTGCAGCTGCGGGGACTTCGGCTGCCGATGGATGCGATTCAAACGCAGCCGGGACGCGGGAAATCAAGCTGGTGTGCTGCGCGTCGCCCTTCGCCCAGGCGGAGACCATTGCGGCGGAGGCGTCTGAGCTCATCCGCACAGGCAAGGCTAAGCCCGGGGAGATCGCCGTGCTCTGCGCCGATCCGGACGCAGACGGCAGCATCATGAGCCGCGTATTCGCAGACTTTGAGCTTCCCATCTTCATGGACAGCAAGCGCAGCGTCTCCCACAACCCGGCGGCAGCCTTCATCAGCGCAGCCCTGGACATCGCGGCAGGAGGCTTCGAAAAGGAAGCTCTTCTGACCATGCTCAAAAGCCCCTATCTCCCCGAAGCGCTCAGAAACACCCGGCTCCCCTCATATATGGAGCTGTATCACATAGAAGGCAGAAATTTCGAAAAGCCCCTCAAATACGGCAGTGCAAAGTACCCCGAGGAGGAATTCACGGCCATGGAGGAGGCAAGATCGGGCCTCTGCGCCCTGCTTTCCCCCTTCTGCAAAGCCTTTGAGACCGCTGAGACAGCTGCGGACAAGTCCAAGGTTTTGTATAACTTCATGGAAGAGAGCCTTGGCATACGGCAGATGCTGCAGGAAAGCGCTGCGCAGCTCTCGGAAGAGGGCTATCTTGACGCGTCGGAGGAGATCTCCCAGCTCTGGGGCGCAGTCTGCAGCCTGCTGGACCAGATAGTGGAGCTCTTAGGCAGCGAAAAGCTGAGCCCTGCGGAGTACCGCGATATTTTCCAGAGCAGCCTCCAGGACATCGAGATAGGCGTGCTGCCCCAGTCCGAAGGCATGGTACAGCTGGGAAGCATCAGCCGCTCCAGGATCCCCGGGATCAAAGCCCTGTTCATAGCGGGCTTCAACGACGGCAGGATCCCGCCGGACGGAGGCGGAGATTTTCTCCTTAGCGACAGAGAGCAGGAGGAGCTTATGGCCGCGGGATTTACGGTCTGCAAGGGAAGCGAGCTGCTGGACGCGGAAAACCGGCTGCTGGTGCACAATGCTCTGTCCCAGCCCGTCAGCTATCTGTGGCTGGGCTGGTGTGCCGCTGATGAAAAGGGCGAGGCCATGAAGCCCTCCCCCATGCTGCTGGAATTCGCCGAAAAGCACGCTCTCAAAGAAGAAAAAGACATAGAAAACAGCGGCAGTTCCCTGCCCTTCATTCAGGGCAGCAGCCCTGCCCTCTCACGCCTCGGCGAGGAGATGCGAAGGATACTGGACAGCGATGGCAGCCTGAATGGCATGGACCCCGCCCTCATGGCAGTCTACGGCCTCCTGGAGCCGGAGAAAAGAGCGTCAATCAGGGACGCCCTGCTCTACAAGGGCGGCAAGCCCCGGCTGGAACCGGGGCTCACGAAGGAGCTTTACACACCGGGAGGAAGGGAGCTGTCACTGAGCCCCTCAAGGCTGGAGAGCTTCGCAGCCTGCCCCTTCAAGCACTTCGTCCGCTACGGCCTCAGCCCCGAGGAGAGCCGCGAATTTGCCATAGATTCCCTCACCGTGGGCAACATCCACCACGAAGCCCTGCTGGCCCTTTGCCAGCGGCTCAGCAAGCCGTCGGAGGAGGCAGGAAAGCCCATCAGCAGCCCGGACTCCCTCTGGAGCACCATCACAGACGAAGAGCTCAGGGCGATGATGGACCAGATCCTGGAGGAGCTGGCGGAAAGCGGCTTCGACGGCATAATGAAGGCCGGAGACAGGGAAAGCTACCAGTCCAGGCGCATCCGCAAGGTCTGCAAGGACTTTGCCAGGCAGCTGGTGCTTCAGGTGCGCAAGGGAAACATCGACAGCATGTACTTTGAGACGGGCTTCGGTCGGGGCCGCAACTTCCCCGCCATCGATCTTCCAACCAGCCTGGGCACCGTCCACGTGGAGGGACGCATCGACCGCGTGGATCTGATAAAGACCTCCGACGGCAGCTACGTAAAGGTGGTGGACTACAAGTCCGGCTATAAGAAATTCGAAAGGGACAAGGTCGAAAAGGGTCTGGCGCTGCAGCTGATGTGCTATCTGGAGGGCACCCTGGGCCGCAAGGATCTGAAGCCCGCCGGGGTCTTCTATTTCATGATCAGAGAGCCAAGGCAGGAAGCCTCCTTCGCGGAGCTTGCCGCAGATGAGCTGAGCGTAAAGCTTCGGGAGAATCTTGAAAAGGAGTACATGCTCAACGGCATGTTCGTGGAGAGAGACGATGTGCTGCGTTCCCTGGACAGGGAGCTTCCGGAGGCCGACAGCTCCACAGTCATAAGCTTCAAAAGGACTAAGGAGGGCAAGATCAAGGCCGGAGGCATGGTGAGCGAGGAGGAATTTGAGGCCTTCCGCAGCCGCTTCAGGAAAACGCTGGAGGGCATCTGCAGCGAGCTGGCAGAGGGCAGCATAAATCCACGTCCCCGAAGAGTGGACAAGCTCCGCACCAGCTGCGATCTTTGCGATTACAGGTCGATTTGCCTTTACGGCACCGAGCGCTGAGTGGTATAATAAATTGTTTTAGTACAATTACCTCAGTAAAGGAGCGACCCATGCTTAAGACTGCCATAAGACTTGTTCAGCTTGGCGTGGCACTTGCTAAAAACAGGGAGGTTCTTGCCTACCTGTTTTTCGGTGTGCTTACCACAATAGTCAACACCCTCTGCTACAGCGTCCTGGACAGGCTCGGGCTGTCCACACTGGCGGCTACCTTCCTAGCCTGGCTCATAGCGGTGATCTTCGCCTTTATAACCAACAGGAAGTACGTCTTCCGGGCCGACAGAAGCGGCGGCAGCGCGGCAAAGCAGTTCTTCGGCTTTTTCTTTGCCCGCAGCTTTACCGGCATCCTGGACCTGGTGATCATGTATCTTGCGGTGGACGTCTACGGGATGAACGGCACCCTGTGGAAGCTCATTTCGAATGTCATAGTGGTGGTGCTGAATTATTTCTTCAGCAAGCTGCTGGTCTTCAGGAAGCCGAAGACTTTGGAGGCTGAGCCTGAGACCCGTTTTGTGCCGGAGGAGGCTGAGCCTGTGACCCGCTCTGTGCCGGAGGAGGCTGATGAGGCAGGCGCAGCTGATGAAGAAGCACCGGATACTGAAAAAACAAGTGAATAAGCGCAGTCGTACATCCCAATAATCACATAAAACAACAAACCATTTATATTTATATATAATCAACATGAACGATACTCTGAACTGCAAACAGAATATACTCCACAGGATCGCCATCTTCCTCTTCAGCGCCTGGTGCTTTTTCCTGGCCTGGCGGAACATGCTGAGGCTCTTTGTAGCCCCGCCCCTGTGGTACATAAGCATCGCGGCAGGCGCATCGGCGCTGCTTTCCATAGCCGTCAGCTTTCTGGCTGCAAAGCCCCTCTCAAAGCTCAAAGGCTGGCAGATCGCGGCCCTGCTCTTCGCCATCTCCCTAGCCCTTAAGCTGCTGGTGGTCTTCAGCTTCGCACCCGCGGAATACTCGGACTTTCAGACCTTCCGCGCCGGCGCCGCCCTCACTGCCAAGAGGGACATGTTTTTCATCACCAGCCTGCCCTACTACAGCATCTGGGCTTACCAGTTCGGCTTCGAATGGCTGATCTCCCTGATCTTCAGGCTTTTCGGCCGCTGGGACCCGGTCTTCGGCCTGGTGGTCAACAGCTTCTTCGCCGCAGGCTGCACCCCTGCACTCTATGCGGTGGTCAAGGAGGTCCGGGACAAAAAGGCCGGCATCTGCGCCGCCCTGCTCTTCACCCTGCTGCCCATAACAATCAATCTTTCCGCGGTTTTCACAAACCAGCACGTATCCCTGTTTTTCATACTCATGGGCCTCTGGCTGCTCCTAAAGCGCCCCGACTGGCTGGGCGGCCTGCTTTCGGGCTTCTGCCTTGCCGTAGCCAAGGTGGCCAGAGCGGACGTCATCGTCTACATCGCAGCCATCGCCGTGGCCATAGTGCTGCTAAAGCGCAGCAAAAAAGCCTTCATAGCCCTGGCCTGCTGCGTCATCGCCTACTTCGGCTTCTTCAAGGCGGCGGAGATCATCGTATCCCCCCTGCAGCCCTTCGGTCTGGGGAACAATTTCCCCCTCTACAAATTCGCCGTGGGCCTGGATGAAGCCAGCTCCGGACGCTATTCCGTCCGCATGCAGAACGAGATATTCAACAACGAGACCTATCTGGCGGATCACGCCCTGCGGGACGCGGAGACCATGAAGCTCATAAAGGAGGAGCTTTCCATCGGGCCTGCGCGCCTTGCAAAGCTTTTCCTTGCCAAGATTGACATACAGTGGACCAACCTTTATCACAGCTACGAAATGCTCCACGACATAGTGCAGCAGGAGACCGTAAGGACCCCCATCGGCAGCGTTACCAGCAAGGTGATAGCCCGCACGGTGATGCAGTGGGACGATTTTTCCCGCATGCTGCTTTTTGCCGCGGCGGGGCTTGCCGGCTTCGTGCTTGGCACTAAAAAACGCATGCATCTGGGCGCCAGCGTGCTGATCCTGGCCTTCATGGCCTTCAGCGCCATCGCCTTTGCCATAGAAGTGCAGTACAGGTATTCCTATTTTGTATTCCCTGCGGTCTGCATGGTTGCCGCTATGCTGCCGGCCATACTGTTTGAGGAAGAGCCCGCCGGGGAGTAAAAGCGATGACAGGGAGGACCCATGCCACTGTCACAGAGGAGGAGCCCTCAAAAGTTTAAAAGGTGACAAAGAGAACCGTCCCCATTGTCACAATACAGGTGACAAAGAGAACCGTCCCCAATGTCACATGGAGACGTTATTAAGGAGAACTGATC
>JAEEPD010000203.1 GCA_016284575.1 Bacillota bacterium
TGGACGTGGGCGACCGCTACGCAAAGGAAAGCACGTGGAAGGATTTTGCGCTGCTAAAGGTCTGCATATTTCCACTCGGTGTCATATTCGGGACGCTGATCCCCAAAAGGAAGAAAAAGAAGGCCAGAGCAGTTTCCGCCGCGGTATTTGCCGCCGCCTACGTGCCGCTGATGGCCAAGCTGATAAAAATCGTTTTAAGTGAGGAAGAGTAATGGCCGCATTTGAAGAAAAGAACTATAAGATATTTGAGGAATTCAATAAGGGCTGGGGTCTGGTGACCGCTGGCAGCATGGAGCGCTTCAATGGCTGCACTGTAAGCTGGGGCAGCATGGGCACGCTCTGGTCTAGACCCGGGCAGAGCCCGTCGATAATAACGGTCTATCTGCATCCCGGCCGCTACACCACAAGCTTCGTAAAGGAGAATGAGTTCTTTACCGTAAGCTTCTTCCCGGAAGAATATAAAAGGGCTCTTGGAATAATGGGTTCAAAATCCGGCAGGGACTGCGACAAGGTGGCTGAAGCGGGCCTGACTCCCATGGCCTTCGGAGATTCCGTGACCTATAAGGAGGCTAAGAGGACCTTCCTCTGCAGAAAGCTCTACCAGGGACCCTTTGCCAAGGAGGGACTGGCGCCTGAGATCGCTGAGTACTACAGGTCCCGCCCCCAGACCTTCCCTCCGGATGAAAACGGCGACTGGCAGCCCCACTGGATCTTCGTGGGGCAGGTGACCGAGGTCATGGAATAGCGCGCGCATAGCTTCAGAAAACAGTTCTGAAAAGATGTAGAATGATTCGAGTCCGCAGCTCTACAATCAGCTTTTCGGATGGAATGCAGCGCTTCGAAGCCGCTTCACAGGCTTTGGATCAGCAAATTCGTAAAAGGTCTGAAACCATTGCATGCTAAGCATTTGCGGGTCTTTCACCTGCAGAAAACAAAGCGAAAATATGTTTCACAGGGAACTCGGGAAAACCGGTGTTTCACGTGAAACATTTTTATTTTGTAACATATTTGATATGGAAAGAAAGAGCTATTTGCGGTATACTGTTACTTGCGAAAAAACTTAAGAAAACCGGTCCGCACAGGAGACCGGAAACGGAGCAATAATGGGAAAAGTAATAGCTATATTCAACCAGAAGGGCGGCGTGGGTAAGACCACCACAAACATCAACCTTGCCGCCTGCCTTGCCCTTAAAGGCAAGAAGATACTTGTAATAGACATGGACCCCCAGGGCAACACCACCAGCGGCCTGGGGATTCAGAAGAGAGGCCTGCACTACACCAGCTACGATCTGCTGATCGAGGAGAATCTGGATACAGAGGCAGTCATTCTTAAGACCACCACTAAAAATCTCGACATAATCCCTGCCAGCGTGGATCTCGCAGGGGCCGAGATAGAACTGGTGCAGCTGGAGGGCCGTGAAGGCCGCCTGAAAAGGGCCATCGACCAGGTCAGAGACCGCTACGACTACATATTCATAGACTGCCCGCCGTCACTGGGCCTTCTGACCATCAACTCCCTGACAGCAGTCAATAGCGTGCTCATTCCCATACAGTGCGAATTCTATGCGCTGGAGGGTGTCAGCCAGCTGGTAAGTACTGTAAATCTTGTAAAGCGCAGCCTTAACCCCGGACTGCAGATACAGGGGGTCATCCTCTCCATGTTCGACGGCAGGACCAATCTGTCCCTGCAGGTGGTGGAGGAGGTCAAGCGCTTCTTCGGCGACAAGCTCTATAACACCGTTATCCCAAGGAATGTAAGGCTTGCGGAGGCTCCGAGCTACGGGCTTCCCATAACCAGCTACGACCCCAAATCCAAGGGCGCCAAGGCTTATCTGGCCTTTGCTGCGGAGTTCCTGAGAATGGAGGCAGAAAATGAGTAAAGGAAAGACCGGCGGCCTGGGCAGAGGTCTTGGCAGCCTTATCAGCGACACATATTTCAGCCCTCAGCCCGTGGAGCTTGAGGAGGGCGGCGAGCAGGACCAGCTCAGCGAGGAGGCCAGGATAATCGAAAGCATCAGAAACCTGAGTGCAAATCCTCCCAAAAGGGAGGCTCAGGAGGGCAGTCAGCCCGCAGGCAGCGCAGCGGCTGCGCAAAGCGCCGGTGATGCTTCTGAACGCGTTGTTTATGTAAAGCTCTCCGATATCAAGCCAAATTCCATGCAGCCAAGAAAGGTCTTCAGCGAGGAAGCCCTTCAGGAGCTGGCGGATTCCATAATGGAGCACGGCGTCATCCAGCCGGTGCTTCTTCGTCCCGCGAAGGGCGGCTACGAGCTGGTGGCTGGCGAGCGCCGCTGGAGAGCCGCAAGGAAGGCCGGACTCAAGGCTATTCCCGCAATAATCAGGAATCTGGACGACCGACAGAACGCCTTCTACGCCCTGATAGAAAACATGCAAAGAGAGGACCTGAACTCTATAGAGGAGGCTCAGGGCATTCAGAGGATGATAGAGGAGTACGGGCTGACCCAGGAGGAGGCCGCTAAGGCCGTGGGTAAGTCCAGGCCCTATATTTCCAACGCTTTGAGGCTTCTTAAGCTACCGGAGGCTGTGCAGGAGCTGGTCTTATCCGGAGCGCTCAGCGCAGGTCATGCAAGGGCGATCGCAGGCTTAAGCTCAGAAAAGCTGCAGCTTGAGGCTGCGGAAAAGGCGGTGAAGGAGGGCTGGTCCGTAAGAAAGATCGAAAGCTACGCAGGCTCCAGGCCTCAGAAAAAGGGCAGGAAGAAGAGGACTGCAAAAAGCGCAGACATAAAGCGCATTGAGGAACAGCTTTCAGAAAGCCTCGGCACGAAGATCGCCATCAAGGGCAGCGAAGCAAAGGGCCAGATCATACTGGATTATTACAGCAGAGACGAGCTGGAGCGGCTTATAGAGCTTCTCAGCGAATAAAACATGCCGTCCGGCCCTGCGCCGGGCGGTATTTATGCATATAGACCCGGGACCCCGGCAGGGGAAAGGCGTTTTTACATAAAGACGCAGCGTCCCGGAGGAAAGGTGTTTTCGGCGTATTAAAGGGGAAAAATCACGATGTTTACATGCGATTATAAGACGCTCAGACTGTCCTTTAATGAATTTCACAATATCGAAGGAGGGGACATGCCGGAATATTCCGAGTTCTGCCTTCTAGAGCTGAAGGACGGCCGCTTTACCGCAGGAAAATGGTCGCCGGACAACTATGAGGATAAAAATTCTGTTTCGGGGAAATTCATCCGGGGAACGGGAGATACGGTCTCTTATG
>JAEEPD010000204.1 GCA_016284575.1 Bacillota bacterium
AGGAGATACAGGTCCCCAACTCCAGGGTACAGAGCTCCACCATAGAGATGCTGGACTTCACAAAGGAATACGACATCGCGGTCATAGACGAGGCCCAGATGATAGCGGATCCCCAGAGGGGCAGCGCCTGGACCATGGCGCTACTTGGGGTGCAGGCTAAAATCGTCCACGTGTGCCTGGCTCCAGAGGCGGAAAAGGCCGTGGTCAACATAATACGCTCCTGCGGTGACAGCTGGGAGATAGTAAGGCATCAGCGCTTCGTGCCTCTGGTCTACGACAATAAAAGCCCCATACGTTTTCCCTATTCGGCCAGGCGGGGCACGGCCTTCATAGTGTTCTCCCGCAGGGATGTGCACGCTGCGGCAGCCGAGCTTCAGAGGCGGGGCTACAGCTGCAGCGTTATCTACGGAGCGCTGCCCTATGATGTCAGAAGAAACGAGGTCCGCCGCTACATGAACGGGGAGACGGACATAGTTGTGGCAACGGATGCCATAGGCATGGGACTGAACCTGCCTATAGAGCGCATTGTCTTCCTTCGGACCTCCAAGTTCGACGGCATGCAGCTTCGTCCTCTGAAAAACTCTGAGATAAAGCAGATAGCGGGAAGAGCGGGGCGCTACGGCATGTTCGACAAGGGCCTTGTGAGCAGCGCTGATGACGAGGACCTGGTGCGGAACGCGCTGGATGCCAGGATACCTCAGATAAAATACGCCCGCATAGGCTTTCCTTATTCGCTTCTTGGCCTTGAGGGCAGCGTTTCGGAGCTCATGACCAAGTGGTGCGAGATCGAGGCCAAGCCCGGCTTTATGGTGTCTGACATGGACAGGGAGATAGCCCTCGCCCAGGAGCTGGAGGAGGAGACTGAGGACAAGCAGCTGGTCTACAGGTTCGTAATGTTTCCCTTCGATGAGACCGACAGAGACCTTAAGGACATCTGGCTGCAGCTTTTCCGCTGCGAGAATCAGCAGGAGGAGCGCTTCTTCATGGAGTTTCTTCCAAAGCCCCCCAATGAGGACGACAGCCTGGAGTACCTGGAGAAGGCCTTCAGGGTCTGCGACCTGCTTTACCACTATGCGGACAGCTTTGTGGGCAGCGGGGGCACTGAGCTCTACGATATCTCCGCAAGGAAAAACCAGATCTCGGCAGTCATCATGGAAAAGCTCTCAAATGAAAGGCTGAGCCTCAGGCGCTGCAGGCGCTGCGGCAGAGTGCTGCCTTTTTCCAGCCGGTCCGAGCTCTGCAATCAGTGCAGGATCTTCATTCAGGGAAATAAATGAAAATGAGGCAGGTCCGGACCTGACTGACCCTTTGAGGGGCAGATGGGCGCAGGACCTGTCTTTATTTTTAAAGGACCTTGACACAATGTCAGCGAGATGTTATTCTTTTATTGACACGATGTCAAATCCCAGGGAGGATCATTATGAGCATTACAGTAAGTATAAGATACAAGGGAGCTCCGGGAGCCGCTGAAGCCTTCGCAAGAGAGATGACGGAAAGCGGAACTGTCGCCGCCATAAGGGCAGAGGAGGGCAATCTCAGGTATGAATATTATCTGTCCATGGAGGATCCGGATACGCTGCTGCTTATAGACAGCTGGACCGGCCAGGAGGCCATCGACAAACACCACGAAAGCCCCATGATGGCCATGATCGCAAAGCTTCGCGAAAAGTACGATCTTCACATGACCGTAGAGCGCTATACGGAGCTTTCGGAAGCATCTCCTGTTTCCGACGACAGGTTCATCCGCAGATAGCACAGCCGGGGGGAGTTTTGATATGGCTATAGTTTCCACAGAGCTTACGCAGTCCAGAAGAGAAGAGATAATCGACGCCTGCGAAAAGCTGTATAAAACGCAAAGCTTTAAGGATATCACAATAAAGGACATCGCCCAGCAGACCAGCTTCAGCAGGGCTTCTGTTTACAATTACTTTGAGACCAAGGAAGAGGTGTTCACCGCCCTGATGCAGAGGGAATACGAACGCTGGACTGAAATGCTCAGGAGCCGGACCGAGGGGCTGAAAAGCCTCAGCGCCGAGCAGGCAGCGGAGATACTGTCGGATACCCTGTCAGACAGAGTGCAGCTTCTTAAGCTGCTTTCAATGAACCACTACGATATGGAGGAGCATACCCGCCTGGAGCTGCTGACGGATTTTAAAAAGGCCTTTTACGGCTCCATTCAGGCTGTGCGGGATCTCATAGGCTGCATCGACGGCGCCGCCAAGCCGGATCCTGAGCGCTTTGCCTACTTTTTCTTTCCCGCCATGTTCGGATTTTACCCTTACTGCAAGGCAACGGATAAGCAGAAGGAGGCCATGAGGGCTGCGGGAATGTCCGGCAGGGAGCGGGATCTTAAGGGCATGATCTGCGATTACGCGCTTACACTGCTGAAGTCAGTCTGATTAGCAGACACGCAAGGAAGGGATAAGAAATGACAAAGGAAGAATATCAGAAGACGGTAATATTTCCTGTGGGGGAATACGATTCCCGCTGGGACAGCTACTTTACGGGGAAGACATATATCGCATCCGTTTCAGACCAGCAGGTAAAGATAGGCAATGTCACCTTTGAGCCCGGATGCAGAAACCACTGGCATATACACACCGCAAAAAGCGGCGGCGGACAGCTGCTCATATGCGTGGGCGGAAGAGGCTATTACCAGGAATGGGGGAAGGAGGCTGTCGAGATGAAGCCCGGAGATGTGATACATGTTCCAGTGGGTGTAAAGCACTGGCATGGTGCGGCTCCGGACAGCTGGTTCTCCCATCTGAATGTGGAGATAGCGGCGGAGGACCCGGGCTCCGAATGGTTCGGCCCCTCTGATCAGGAGGAGTACGAAAAGCTTAAGTAGTTAACAGCTGATCCATGAAGGATCAAATCAATACATGAAGTAAAGGAGAAAGTTATGCAGTACAAAGATTTTAAAGACGGAATCAGGCTTTCCTGCCTGGGAATGGGCAATATGCGTCTTCCGGTCCACGATGACGAAAACAAGACCATCGATTATGAACTGGGTCAGAAGATCATCGATGCATGCTACGAGGCAGGGATCAATTACTATGATACCGCTTATGTGTATCACGGCGGCAAGTCCGAGGTCTTCCTGGGCGAAGCCCTCAAGAAGTATCCAAGGGACAGCTTCTATGTGGCGGACAAGTTCAATTACGGCGCCAATCCGGACTTCAAGGCTCAGTTTGCAGAACAGCTTCAGCGCCTTCAGATGGACCGCATCGATTTTTATCTGATGCACGCCATCATGGACAGCAACATCGACAATTACCTGAACTGCGGCTGCATCGACTACTTCGATCAGATGAAGGCTGAGGGGAAGATCAAGTACTTCGGCTTCTCCTTCCACGGCTCCGTGGAGGCTCTGAAGAAGATGGTCGCCATCCGCAAGTGGGACTTCGTGCAGATCCAGTTCAATTACTATGACTGGTACTGCAACATCATGGAGGATCTGTACAAGATACTGGAGGACGCGGGCATTCCCATCATGGTCATGGAGCCTGTCCACGGCGGCATGCTGGCCAAGCTGGACGACGACATCAAGGCCATCCTGGGCGCTGACACCGACACAGAGCAGGCAGAGTGGGCCATGAGATGGGTGCTGTCCCATCCTCAGATCCAGGTGGTTCTTTCCGGCATGGGCACCATGGCCATGGCGGAAGGTAACATAAAGACATTTACCGAGTACAAGGCTCTGAGCCCCGAAGAGGAAGCTATAGTGGAAAAAGCCGCAAGGACTCTGCATGCAAAAATTGCTGTGCCCTGCACCGTATGCCGCTACTGCACTCCCAACTGCCCCATGGGTCTTGACATCCCCGAGATACTCAGGTTCTACAACGAATTCAAGGTGAACGGACCCTGGCGCCTGAACGGCATGAAGGGCTGGGCCTCCGAGAAGCTGCCCTCCGCCTGCATAGGCTGCGGCACCTGCACTCAGCACTGCCCCCAGAGCTTCGACATCCCCAGGTACATGGCGGAGCTGGCAGAGCAGCTGGAGAAGATGGGTATTAAATAAAGGAGAAACGAAATGGCTGTTAATTTCAAGCTGGCCCATGTGGGTATCAACTGCGACAACGATGAAGCGGCTAAGAAGATAGCGGAGCTGCTCTGTCTGGTTTTCAATCTGGATATCAGGGAGACCGGCAAGGCCTTCTTTGCGGGTGACTATTTCGAGGTGATGAAGGATATCGGAGCAGGGCGCTTCGGCCACATTGCGATGGAGGTGGACGACATCCACGAGGCCATAAGAGAGCTGGAAAGCAAGGGCTTTAAGTGCGACATCGAGGGCGGCATGAGAAGGGCCGACGGCAGCCTCAGGCTGGTCTACATCAAAGAGGACTTTGCCGGATTCGCCATCCATATCACAGAAAGGGACAAGAAGCCCCAGCTGATCTACAAGTAATTCAAAAGCATAAAAATGCCTCCCGTGAACCGAAGCTCGGGAGGCGTTTAGCTTTTTACAGGGGAAGAGGGCGATGTGCACAGATTCGAACTGTAACTCCATTCTTTTGTCAATAGACCGCTTTCATAATTGATAACTGAAAAATAACAATAAACTTTTAACAGTAGACCGCAACGTGAAGGCGACCGGGATTTTTTTGCCCTCTTCCCTGACGGAAGGCTGTGGGTCCTAAAGATCCACAGTTATTTTTTTAGTGCTGTTTACGCTGTCCAGGGCCAGCTGAGCTCTTGTCAGCTCCTCTGACACCTTCTGATAGTCTTCCTCGGCCCTGGCAATGTCGTAATTTGCGTAGCTGTAGTCTATTATATTCATGGAGAAGGAGTTTCTGCGCTCCTTGGGCAGGCGGGAGCGCATGCCGTCCAGCTTGGATTTTCTTGCAGTGAGCTGGGGAATATAGATGAGCATCTGGTCTATGGTCATGTCAAAGCCGGGGACCTTGGTCTCTGTATTGAACTTATTGATGGCGTGCTTAAGGATGCGGATGGCCTTTTCCTTTTCAGCCAGCTCCTTCTGAACTGCCTCGTAGTCGTAGGCAGGTCTGTTGCTTTCGGGATCCTCGGTGGAAGCCGCGGAGAACTCCCTCATCTGAGATTCAAGATAGATGATGCTGTTTATATCGCTCTGCATGCTCTTGAGAAGCTTGCCGGCTTCTGCTGATGTGATTTTCATATCTTTACCTCCGTAATATCGATCCTGCTAATAATATCACAATGCTTCACATATGCAATTACAGTACGGTTACATAAAGGTTTCAGTTTTGTTTTATTGTATGGGCGGAGCAGCAAGTGCAGCGAAAGGTCATGGGCTAGCGCTTAATTGAGCGGCGGCCGACTTCGGAGGCCGAAGCGAGATTAAAAAGCGAGGCCTTGAGCGCACTTGCTGCGCAGCATAGTCTTTTCAGCATGATCTAATTCTTGCAGCTGCGGTTATATAAATC
>JAEEPD010000205.1 GCA_016284575.1 Bacillota bacterium
GACAGCAGGACTGCCATCTTGAGATCGAAAAGCTCCTCGTATATGAGTCTGTATCTGGCCTCGCTGTAGCGTGCCTCATCCTCAGGATAATGGATGTTTGAAAGCGCATAAGAAAGGCCGCAGAGCTTTGCTTTTTCTATGACTGAGTCCGGAAGGGTCTCAGAAAGCCCCTCAGAGACGCTCAGAGCCGCCTTAGAGAGCTTTCTGAGGTCCTTTTGAGTAATTCCACGGCAAAGGCTGTAAAGGGGCTGTATGCCGCCCTCAGAGCCCTCCTCGCTGCTGTAGAACGCGGGATGGAACATGGTCCTTCTGCCGTTCTCGTTCTTCACCTTTCCAAGGAAATAGTACTCCTGACCCTGTTTGAAGGCCTTGAGCATGTAGCCGGCCGAGAAGAACAGCACCTCCATGCGGCCGCTGTCATCCTCTGTAAGCAGCCTCAGGGTGCGCTTCCTTCCAAAGCCCCTTCCCGGGCTCACAAGAAGCACCCTGGCTCTGACCAGGGCCCTCTCCTCATTTCCAAGCTCCGAGATCTGCTTCACATTCCGCCGGTCCTCGTAGCCCCTCGGGTAGTAATACAGCATATCCGCAAGCCGAAAAAGGCCCAGCTTTTCCAGCAGCGCGGCCTTTTTGGGTCCGAAGCCCTTCAGCTCCGTTATTTTTGAATTAAGCTCCAGTGTTTTCTCCGCCATAGCTACAGCGCTCTGATTACCGCTTTTATAACGTTAAGAGTGCAGAATTGAAGATCCTCAAGACCGATGGCAAAGCCGTCTACGGGCTCCCCGCTCTTAACTGCGCGGATGATGTCTTCGATGTTTTCCGCGGCTCCGGGCATCTGCAGGTCGTTTCCTGCCCAGATGCAGCCTGTGGATGCGGATATGGGATAGACATTGCCTATCATGCCCTCTCCGGTAACGTAGGGCATGTGGACAGAAGTGAACCAGTCGGTCATGACCACGCCGTCAAAGCCCCACTCGTCTCTTGCGGCCCGGTCTATAAGATCCCTGCTGTTTGCTGTATGCAGGCCGTTGATCAGGTTGTATGAAGTCATGATGGATGCAGGAGCTGCCTCCCGTACGCAGAGCTCAAAGCCCCTGAGATAGATCTCGCGCAGAGCCCGCTCACTGATGTGGGAGTTGGTAAAATAGCGGTTGTTCTCCTGGTTGTTGGCAGCGTAGTGCTTTATGGTGACGCCCCTTCCGTGGTGCTTCTGCACGCCTCTTGTGAGGGCCGCTGCGGCCTTTCCGCTGACCAGGGGATCCTCGGAATAGTATTCGAAATTGCGGCCGCATAAGGGGTTTCTGTGTATGTTCATGGCGGGAGCTAGCCAGAGATCCACTCCAAAGAGCTCCATCTCAGAGCCGATCATATCTCCAAGCTCCTCCAGAAGATCGGGATCCCAGCTCATGGCCAGATTCCAGCCGATGGGTATGGCAGTGCAGTACTGATACCAGGTGTCGGAATTGGTCTCGTCGTAGCCTGCAGCAAATTCCTCCTTCACCTCTCCTATACCTCCGCCTCCAGGGATTATGTTGCCCTCCTTATCCGTTTTGAACACGGGCTGGAGCCTCAGTCCCGCAGGTCCATCGGCCAGTATAAGATTTCTGAAGCCGCGGCTCTCCAGTATTACGCTGCTGGTGTCTCCTGCGGCCCCGGGCACCATATTCGATGCTGAGCCCACGATGGAGGTATTGGACTGATGCCTGGTACCAACGCAAAGAGCGGCCATCTCCTCAACTCTGAGCTGCGCCACCAGCTCCTCGGGGCTGCATTTCCCTGAGATGACATCGTTTATGGTAAGCACTTCAGTCTTGTCGGTGGTCATGAGACTTCTTTCGGAGTATCTTACGTTCTCGCACATGATGTCCTCAGCCTTCAGCTGTGCTTTGGGCATGTCGCACTCACTGCTGCTGCAGGGTGCGGGCGCAGCCTTCATGAAAGGCTTCAGCTCCCATTCCGGAGCCTGCTCCGCCCCGAAAAGGGTCTTTACTGCAGATACTACAGCAGTCCTGTCAAGACTTACAACAGCAGCAGTGACCGTATCTTCTGAGGATGTACCAAGTCTGAACTGGTAATCGCCCGGCTCCAGCAGCCATGCGGAGAAGCTTTCGTCGTAGGAGGCAAGCTGGGCTGCGTCGATGTCGATGACCACAGTCTCCGTTTCCCCCGGCGCCAGAAGAGAGGTCTTCTTAAAGGCCTTAAGCTCCTGATAGGGCTTGACCAGCTTTCCCTCAGGGGCGCTGCAGTAGAGCTGCAGTACCTCCCGGCCTGCATAGCTTCCTGTGTTTTGTACTGCCGCACTGATCTTTATCCTGCTGCCATTAACGGTGCAGATGCCCGGCATTATCTCAAATTTCGTATATGAAAGGCCGTAGCCGAAGGGATACAGAGGCTGAACTCCGAAGCTGTCAAAATAGCGGTAGCCCACATATATGCCTTCCCTGTAGTACTCCTCGTTCACATCTCCGTCCAGATAGCTGAAGCTGTCGCTGCAGGGGTATTCCCAGTAGCTCCTGGCCCAGCTGTCCACCAGTTTTCCCGAAGGGTTAACATCTCCTGAAAGCACGTCCGCAAGAGCATCGCCGCCCAGATTTCCCAGCTGCCCCATAAGCAGCAGCGCGTTCACGCCCTTTATTGAAAGAATCTCTCCAAGATCCATTACTCCGCCTGTATTAAGGACCACCACAAGCTTGTCGTAGCCTTCTGCCAGCAGACTGAGCTGATCCAGCTCCTCCTGAAAGAGCATGTAGTCTCCACGGCCGTTTCTGCGGTCCGCGCCCTCTCCAGAGGTCCTTGAAATGATATATACAGCCGCATCCGCAGGAGCAGCTTCGATGGTCTTTTTAGTTATAGGAGCAGGCGCAACCACCTGGAAGGGATAGGAGAACATGACGAAGAATTCGCTCACCCCCTGCTCCCTGGCATACTCAGGCAGCCACTTTCTGTAATCCTCCCTGGCCTGTGCATAGAGCCTGTCCTGAGCATCCAGCCAGTCTTTTGTTACTATCTCAAAGCCTGCGTTTTCAAGGCCCTGCTCTATATTGACGTCGCTTCTGGTGTTGACATCACCTGAACCTGTGCCGCCCCTTATGGTCTGCCTTGCGCCGCTTCCAAAAAGCGCTATCCTGCTGCCCTTTTTAAGAGGCAGGGCGCCGTCGTTTTCCAGAAGCACCATGCACTCGCCTGCAGCTTTTCTGGAAAGCTGCATGTTGTCGATCTCCCTCTGGGTGATCTCAGGGCTTTTTGAAGCGTATATTTTAGCCATATTCTCCTCCTGTATCTGAATTCCTTACACATTCTGCTTAAGATCGTAGCTTTCCCCGGGAAGCCCATCAAAGGCCTGGGCCGCTTCTATCATGTTGACGGGCCCCACATCCCTGTGGCGGTAGCTGTAGATGATCTCTCTTGGGGAAGCTCTTTTAGCCAGCACTGCGGTAACTATTATCTCCACATCGTCCACATCAAGACCCAGCAGAGCCTTGGCGTCGTCTGCTATGTTCTGAGTGATGTTGCTGCAGATGGCGCTTATGCTCTCGCCGAATTTGACCATAACATATATGGTGATCTTTATTCCGGCGGCGTTTTTCTCCGTGCGTACCTCGGCAAGGGACGAAAAGCTCCCCAGCATTACCGCTGCATCCGACTGGGAGCCCTTGTAATTGGCTATCCAGACCCTGCCGGACCAGGGCTCAAATGCGTTGGAGATTATCTGCTGGAGCAGTGTGCTGTCTATGGTTATCTTTCCGTATTGATTGTCTATTCGTGATAGCATAATATTAGACCCATGATAATATTAACATAATATGTTATACGTTAATTCGTTTTGAAACATATCCAGCTTCATCTTTTTCCACCCTGAGAACGAAATCGAAAATGTCCGGCTTGACGCACATTGCAAAATCCCCCTGCGGGAATATGTGCTGCTTTGCAGGATCAAAAAACTTGGCGCCTTCACTCAAGCGCAGCTCGTCCGCCTTCTGCTCTATGTCCTCCATTGGACTGCCAAGAAGAAGACTTTTAATATATTCCGCGCAGAGGCTGTCCTCCGGCGTAGGCTTCACCCCTGCATTGCCCATGGCCACAAGAGAAACCTGCTCAGGAGCCCTTTCTGTTATATATTTTGCGATGGCCTTCGCATTTACCAGGGCACCCGTAAGGATCTCCGAGGCACCGGAGGCATTAACTATGCCCTGGGTGCCGGAGCTGGTGGTATGGATCACCCTTCTGCCCTTTACTGCTTCAGGAGCAACGGTGCTGGGCGAATTGCCGAAATCGAAGCCTTCGATCTTCGCGCCGCCCCTTTCTCCTATCAGCACAGCGGAAGCATCCCTTTCCCTCCAGGAAAGCGCCTCCTCTATGGCACCCACAGGCCTTATCTCAGCAGCGCCGAAGGAGCTGAGCCAGCATTCCAGGGTGAAGGCTCTGAACACATCTATGATGACGGTCAGCCCCCTTGCCTCTCTGGCTCCGTCTATGAGGTCGAAAATCTTGATATTTCCGCTGTAAATGTCCATTTTTCTCTTCCTTTTAGGGTTTTTCCGGTTTATATTATAATACAACATTTCGGTCATTCAGGCAAAAGCATTGAAGCTGCGAAAATATGATTTTTTCGTGAAAATAATGCTTGCATATCCTGCAGCCTTATGCTAAAATCTTCGTTGTCTGTTTTGGAAATTCATCGTCCAAAGGGCGTTAATACTTAGAAAATCAACCCTTCGCGGGTAAAAGAGGAGGTGCACAGGATATGTCTAAAAAGTGCGAGATTTGCGGCAAGGGCCAGGTGTCCGGAAATAACGTTTCTCACTCCAGACGCAGAACCAGAAGAAAGTGGAATGCTAATATTCAGTCTGTAAGAGTAGTTGAGAACGGCACAGTTGTTCGTAAGAACGTATGCACTAGCTGCATCAGATCCGGTAAAATTACCCGCGCAATGTAATAAAACGAGTAAGTTCACTCACCTGTTCCTTTACGGAACAGGTTTTTTTATTTCATTACCAGACTGTATTTTTATGAAGTTTGTTCATTTTCAATACACTTATAAATAGCCTGAATCAAAATATAAGTATTACTTCAGTCTATATAATAATTAATGATTTGATTACATTCCCATATAATGCCATAATTAATTAAGATACCAGCCTTCTCATTTATCTATCATGCCTAAAAAATATCCTTAATTTACGGCGTTTTTTATATGCGAACTTTTATATCTGAAATAAGCGAATTAAGGTCTGGACTTATTGAAAACATTACATATTTATGATATGCTATAAACAAATTCGATAATATTTATGTTGTAATGCGAAAATACATTTCCGGGTAAAAGACTATGATCGACACAAAAATCGTTTCTCTGCTTAAGGTAGTAGAAACCGGTAACTACACCTATGCAAGCAGAGAGCTGAATCTGTCCCAGCCTGCGATAAGCCAGCACATCAAAGGACTGGAAGAGGAATTCGGTATCAAACTGTTCGAACGCGTCAACAAAAAGCTGATGCTGACGCGGGAAGGCGAGATCCTGGTCAATTACGCCAGGAGAATGCAGGCGCTGGACAATCAGCTTAAACGGGATCTGTCAAGCGGACTTACCGATGCTCTTTCTCTCAGCATCGGTATCACCCACTCCATCGAGAGCAGCATAGTCTCGGAAGCCCTTGCGGAATATGCCAGCAGACACAAGGGCATAACAATAACCCTCATAACAGATACAGCAAACGGACTCAAGGAAAAGCTGCGCAGCTTCGAGATCGACTTCGCCATAACCGACAGCAAGATCTTCGATACCAGCTTTAAGAGCAAACTTCTGGATACGGACAATCTGACGCTTATCCTGGCACCGGAGCACAGGCTGGCTGACAAGGATCTTGTCTGCATCTCTGATGTAATGGAAGAGAATCTTATCCTGAGACTCCCCCATTCCGGCACCAGAGACCTTTTCATTGCGGCGCTGGCAAGCCAGAACATAAGCCTGGATGAATTCAACGTCATTCTGGAGATCGACAGCATAGCTACCATCAAAGATCTTGTCCGCCACGGCTACGGCGTTTCGGTGCTTTCAAGAAGCGCCTGCATGGATGAGATACGCAAGAAAAAAATAATTTCCCACCCCATTCAGAATCTCAACATGAGCAGAGAGATCAATTTCGTCTATTCGGAGACCTTTAACAGAGAGGACGTGCTCAAGGAGATACACGACATTTACGACTCCATGAACATAGATCCCCAGTAGATCTGATGCTCATCAATGCAAAGCGCCGGACTGATACCGGCGCTTTTGCTGTGTCTTAAGTTTATAAACGTCAGACTATGCCAGGCGGGCTTCTATGAGGGGCTTATCCCAGAAGATCTTTCCTCCGAGCTCCTTCGCCAGTTCGTCGAACACTTCATTCATGCTTTCCAGGTAAACAGCCTCCTTCTTTTTGGAGCGGCGGCCCTTTCCTTCAAAAATGATTTTTTCGCCATAGGCGTCTCCTGAGATGCGGAAGTCCTCCGGATCCTCGTGGATGAAGAAGCTGATGCTCTGTCTGTAGCTTATCATTCCTGCGTCAGAAATGGCTGTGAGCCTAAGGTCAGCGGCCCTTCGCTGAACTCCGTTGTACACGCAGTCAGCCTCGAAATACTGCTGGTAAATGTCTATCTCTTTCATGCTTTCCTCCCTGTGCTATTTAAGATAAGGCGTGGCGTAGTGATAAATGACGCGCCAGAGCTCTTTGTGTTCTATTCTCTCCAGCGGATAATACCAGAAAGGTATTCCGTAGTAGAAACGGCCATAGTCCTTGTAAGTCTGCTCCTTTCCGCCCTTGCTAAAAACGTGCTTTGAACCGATGATCTCGTAGAGTCCGCAGTAAGCCAGCAGCAGATTGGCAGTCTCTTCGAACTTCAGGAACGGATGATAGTTTTTGATCAGGCTCTGGGTGATCTTCCCGCAGAGCATCCATTTTTCGCTCTGGCGCTTCTCTTCGGACATCTCCCGGTACAGGACGGCATCCAGCCGCAGGAGCTGCCCGAAATCCGAGATCGGTCTTCTTCCTTCAAAATCCCTGTGGCTGTCGCTGAATTCGCGGCAAAGCGGTCCCAGCTCCTTTTCCAGATACGCCAGATAGTCGGGATGATCTTCCTCCAGCGTCTTGTCGTTTTTCGCTATCCAGCTCAGCAGATCCCCCTGTTTTTCCGGTGTCGAAGGAGCGTTTTTCGCCTCATGAAGCCGCTTTTTGAATGCTTCATGTGCAGCTCTGTCGCTGCTCAGCTTAGTGCTCCGGGCAAGGGCATCGAGATAAAAATCCGTCAGTTCGTACTGCTTTCTGGCCAGAGCTCCGTTGTTCGTCTGGAGATAGACATCAAATAATATTCTGTTAACCTCAGCCGCCCGCCTTGAATCGCTGACAGAACGAGTGAATGCAACAGTATCGGATATAAAGCCTGCGGTCTTTTCGTACCACTCCATGGCTGACTTAAGATCGCCCGAGGCTCTGCAGCATTCACCCAGCTTTGTGTAGGCGTAGATGACCTCCTCAGTGCTGCTTCTGTCCGCATTATTTTCTGCCATTCTGTTCACCATGTCCAGACCTTTTTGCATCTGCTCCATGGCCATGTCATATCTGAACATTCCGGTCAGAACGCTGCCTCTGTGGAAATATATCCTGCTCCTTAGCCTTTCCAGCAGCAGGTTCTCCCCTCTTTCAGCTGCGGCGTCCACGAGGGCCATGGCCTCATCCAGAGCATCCGCCGCAGAATCCAGATCCTTATCCTCATCGTACATCTCAGTTAGATCCATCAGAATGTCGATGGTCTTTTCCAGCAGGGAATAATCCCTGAACTCTTCGTAAAGGTCCCTGCATCTGGTGTAAGCGGTGTAGCCGTATTCTTTGGCTTTTTGCAGATCCCCCTTTGTACGCTCCAGGCGGCTGTAGTTGCAGAAGGAATCCACCCCTGCCAGCCTTGCATCCTTTTCCTTTCCTTCAGGTACCAGTGCATCGCAGTTTTCGTAGTACTGCTCGGCTCCGGGAAGATTTCCGCTTTCCAGGCAGATGTCTCCCATTTTGTCAAAGATGTACATCCTCTCCCTGTCTATACGTGGATCGTCCAGAGCTGCATTTGCCGCATTACCTGTATTTATGGCTTTTCTGCCCCATTCGGAAGCTGCGTCTGTCATTCCCATGGCGCTGTAGATGTCCAGCATGTATCTGGCGCATACCGTCATAAAATACATGCCTTCCCCGAAATACTCCCCTCTTCCCGCGATCTTCTTCGCAAAACCGAAGATCTTTTTCAGCGGGTTGTCGCTGGCTGAAGTAAAGCAGAGCATCCTTGCTGCTTCGAAGGAAACTTCGAAAGCCCATTCCGCTTCCTTGTACTGCTTTGCTTCATAGGCCAGTCTTCCATAGCGCATACGCAGCTTCAGAAGCTCATACAGCTCAGCATCAGTGCGGGTCTTCTCAGCCGCATTGCCGTATCTGTCTCCCAGGGCCTTCTCCCACTTCAGAGCCTCCTTATAGTCGGTCTCCACGCCGTCGCCGTAGTAGTAGATGTCTCTGAGCTTTTCGTAGGCCTCGTCCAGGCCGCCGTCCGCAGCCCTTTTCAGCAGCTCCAGCGCCCGCCCGCTGTTCTTTTCCACGTCGATGCCGGAAAGATATGCCAGTCCGATGAAGAACAGGTGGTTCGGATCCTCTGATGCGCTTATCTTTACCGAAGAGAGCTTCTCCTTAAGCAGCTGAGCAAGCGCGGAGGAATCGTATGCGGAAACCGGATCCGGTATTCCCTGATACTTTTGCTTTAGCGCTTCTCCATCCGTTTCCACCATCTCCACGGGCGCTATGGGCTTCCCCTGCTCCACGGCCATGGGATACTCTATGTTCATGATGTAGTTTATCTCGTTGACCACGTTCGGTGTGACGGTCAGAACGAAAAGGGAACTCTTTTCCAGCGCCGCTGATATAAGGTCGTTGAAGTCTTCTCCCGGGGTCAGGAATTCGTCGTACCATACTGCCACGTCCCTTGCGAATTCGTTCTCGTGGATGAGCTTCATCAGATTCTGGGCATATTCCCGGTCCTTCTTTCTGTAGCTCAAGAAGATGTAGGCGTCGAAGGCGCTGCGCACCTTTTCCGCCAGTTCGTCTCCGAAAATGACTGCGGAAAGGAAGTTCTCCAGCTTTTCGTCATAGGGTATGGCCGTGCTTTCGCTGCTGAACTTGTCGAGATACTGAAGATCTCCGAATCTGCGGCTGAAAAGGGCGTCCAGACCCGGCTCGCATATGAGCGGCAGTATAGGTATGTTGGACGCTTCAGCCAGCTCCAGCTGAGTGCCGCTTTCTTCGTCTTCCTCTGTAAGAAAACGCTGTGTGACTGGGACCACAAAAAGATTCATCTGCTGAAGAGCAAGATCCAGGGAATCTTCCGCCCCTTCGCCCTCTTCGGTGTAATAGACGGCGCAGTTTGCCTTCTCCAGTATCTCTTTGCTTATGGTATCCAGCCAGACATCCCTGTCCACAGGGTGGCAGCAGATAAAGACCTTGGCCTTACCCGAGGGGTCCGAATTGCCTCTTGTTTTGTATTTCAGGACTTTCATTTGTTACTCCTGTCTGTACAGTATCCATTACCCTAAAAGTATAGCATCTATTCGAAGCTCAAAAAACACAAAAATCGCCGTTTTAAGGCGATTTTTGCTTATGAACATAAAGTTATCCATATAAGGCTTCAAAGCGCGTCAGAAAGGCGCTGAGAGCCTCACAGAGGTATTTTAGCCCTCGTATTCGTAGCCTGCCTTGAGCGCCTTCAGGTTTGCGTCGAACATGTCCTGATGGCGGGCGGAGATTATGTGGTGCAGAGTGTCCTCCATGCCCTCCCACTTGATGGCTCCGGTCTCACGGATGAACTTTCCGGCCAGTATCATATTGGCCAGTGTGGGTATGCCCATGTCGTTGGCCATCTTGGTGGCGGGAACATAGAAGCACTTGATGTCGGTCCTTTCGCTCTTCTTTTCGATGAGGGTGGAATCGGCAATGATCATGCCGCCGGGTACCACGGTGCTCTCGTACTTGTCGAAGGACGGCAGATTCATTACGATCAGAACGTCCGGATCAGTAACGATGGGAGAGCCCACAGGCTCATCGCTGAGGATGACGTTGCAGTTTGCGGTGCCTCCTCTCATCTCGGGACCGTAGGACGGCAGCCAGGAGAGCTGACGGCCTTCAAGGAGCCCTTTATAAGCCATGAATTTTCCTGCGAACAGTATGCCCTGTCCGCCGAAGCCTGCAAGAAGAATCTGAGTAGTCATATTACTTTGCCTCCTTTGCTGCGCTTCTGTCCTTGTAAACACCCAGAGGATAGTACGGGATCATCTTCTCGTCTATCCACTGCAGAGCCTTCTGAGGAGTCATGCCCCAGTTGGTCGGGCAGGCGGAAACGATCTCGATAAGGGAGAAGCCCTTGCCTTCGACCTGGTTTCTGAAGGCCTTTTCGATGGCCTTTCCGGCCTTGCGGACGTTTGCCACGCTGTTAACTGCGACTCTTTCGATGTACTCGGGGCCGTCAAGGGTGGCCAGCATCTCGCATACGCGGATGGGATAACCCACCAGGTTCACGTCTCTTCCGTAGGGAGAGGTCTGGGTGACCTGTCCGGGCAGGGATGTGGGAGCCATCTGGCCGCCGGTCATGCCGTAGATGGCGTTGTTTACGAATATTATCGTGATGTTTTCGTTTCTTGTTGCTGCGTGAACAGTCTCAGCCATACCGATGGAGGCAAGGTCGCCGTCGCCCTGGTAGGTGAATACGATGCGGTCGGGATTTGCTCTCTTGATGCCTGTGGCAACAGCGGGAGCTCTGCCGTGGGCAGCCTCGAACATGTCGCAGGCAAAGTAATCGTAAGCCATTACAGCGCAGCCTACGGGAGCGATGCCGATGGCGGTGCCTTCGATCTCCAGCTTGTCCAGAGCCTCAGCCACCAGTCTGTGGATGATGCCGTGGGTGCAGCCTGGGCAGTAATGGAATTCCTTATCTGTTAAAGCATGCGGTTTCTGAAAAACTATCATTACTTGTCACCTCCTGCCATCTTTCTGATCGCGGTGAGTACCTCATCCGGTGTGGGGATCATGCCGCCTGCGCGGTTTACGAGCTCCACAGGCTTCTTCATGGAGCTGGCGAGCTTAACGTCTTCGATCATCTGTCCCATGGAAAGCTCTACGCTTATGAAGCCCTTGAGCTCAGGCTTTTCTGCGGCTGCAGCGATGGGCTTTTTGGGGAAGGGCCAAAGGGTGATGGGTCTGATGAGACCTGCCTTGATGCCCTCCTTTCTTGCTGCTGCGATGGCGTTCTTTGCCACACGGGCAGCGATTCCGAAGGCCACGATGCAGACCTCAGCGTCCTCCATCATGTAATCCTCGTACATGACCTCGTTCTCTTCCACTACTGCATACTTCTTGTAGCGCTCGAAGTTCTGTCTCTCCAGATCGGGAGTGTCAAGATTCAGGGAGTTGATGATGTTGTGCTTTCTCTTCATCAGGGTGCCGTTGGCCGCCCAGGGCTTGTCGATCAGGTTCGGCTTGCCTTCGGGAAGGACCACCGGCTCCATCATCTGACCAATGGTACCGTCAGCCAGCAGCATGGCGGGCATGCGGTACTTGTCAGCCAGATCGAAGGCCTTGCTGGTCAGGTCAGCCATTTCCTGAACGGAGGAAGGTGCAAGAACTATCATGTGATAGTCGCCGTGGCCGCCGCCCTTTGTGGCCTGGAAATAGTCGGACTGTGAGGGCTGGATGCCGCCGAGGCCGGGGCCGCCGCGCTGTACGTTGACAATGAGTGCGGGGAGCTCAGAGCCTGCCAGGTAAGAGATGCCCTCCTGCTTAAGGGATACGCCGGGGCTGGAGGAAGAGGTCATTACCCTCTTGCCGCTGCCTGCTACGCCGTAGACCATGTTGATAGCCGCGATCTCGCTCTCAGCCTGAAGGAAGACGCCGCCCCTCTTTGGCATGGTCTTTGCCATGTAGGCAGCGATCTCGGTCTGGGGAGTGATGGGATAGCCGAAATAATAGAGACAGCCGGATCTGATAGCGGATTCAGCTATGGCTTCGTTGCCCTTCATTAATACTACTTCTGCCATTTCAGCCTACCTTTCTACTGTGATTACACAGTCAGGGCACATTACGGCGCAGGATGCGCAGCCGATGCACTTCTCCTGATCGATGCACTCGGCAGGAGAATGGCCCTTTTTGTTGATCTTGTCCTTTGCGATGACCAATATCTGTTTGGGGCATACGCTTACGCACAGACCGCAGCCCTTGCACCTATCGGTCGCAAAACTTACTTTTGCCATTTTCTTATCCTCTCTTATTTTGAAACCGGCAAGCCGGCAAATTTAGAACGGTTTTTTCTGAAGCTCCATGGTAAACAGGTCCGGTAGATTGGGTCTGCCCTCCATGGAGGCATCTATGCTTGTGAAGGCTATGGGAAGACCTGAAAGAGCGCTGAGCTTTTCTATCTCTGCCCTTGTGGCCTCCACGGTCTCAGGCTTTGTGATGGGCCCGAGGTTTGAATTGTTTATGATCGCGGTGAAGGGTATCCCTCCTGCGGCTTCGATCTCAGCCATCACCCCGAGGGCTTCCTCCGCTGTCCTGGTGAGAGGTCTGTAGAAATTGGCTACGAAGAACATTTCGTAGTCCCCCTCCTCCAGTATCATCGGGGTGTAGCGTCCCAGGGCGTAAGCGCCCCGATCGTCACCGCCTATATCCATGATGACATAATAATCTTTACGTTCCAGCAAGCCGTACATCTCTGCAGGAAGAGCCGGAAGATCCACGTTGCTCCCTGCAAAGGGAAGCCCTATGTATTTTATTCCTGCAGCCTCCAGCTCCTTCTCGCTGTCCTTGGTCCTGAAATAGGGATTGACTATGTCCAGGTCCGCTATAGCCACCGGGAGCCCTTCTGCCGCAAGCTTAAAGGCATAGTTTACGGCTATATTGGTCTTGCCGCTGCCGTAATGCCCGCAAAATAAGCTAATACGTTTCATAATTCAATTTTACAGCATGTGTCTTATTATCTTGCCGCTGGTGGTCTTGGGGAGCTCGTCCCTGAAGACTACCATTCTCGGATACTTGTAGGGAGCCGTGTGCTCCTTTACGTAGTTCTGTATCTCCTTCTTCAGCTCCTCGGTGCCCTCAGTGCCCTTGGTAAGGACTATTGATGCCTTTACTATCTGGCCTCTCACCTCGTCCGGGGCAGCGGCAACGCCGCATTCCA
>JAEEPD010000206.1 GCA_016284575.1 Bacillota bacterium
CTCCAGAAAGGGTCCGTTCAGCCATTTTCTGAGTGAAGAGTCCTTCCAGCTGCAGTCTCTGCCGGCTTCGTCGAAGGGCTTTACATCTATGGCTCCCGTCGCGACCAGAAGAACGCGGTCCGAGGTTTTCGTTTTGCTGAGAGGAACGACATCCCATGATATGGGCTCCTTGCTTCCATCCCTTTTGGCACTGTAATCTCCGGATCCGAACTTGCCGCCGAATTCTGTTTCCTTCATGATAAGGGAGGAGTTATAGTATTCAGCAGCATTTTTGTAATCCTCTCTTAAATTCATGATTTTCTTGAACTTGTCAAAGGCCTCACGGTATTTTTCGTTCTTATACTCTGTGACGGCGCGATCGTAGCATCCGTCGATGCTCTTTTCCAGATAGCTGTCCCTGTCCCTGAAACCATCAGGCAGAGAATTAAATATCCGTAAGGCATCCTCGTATTCCCTGTTGTTATAACGCCTGACTGCCTGTTTGTATCTGCCTGCTGTAGAATTATTAATGCTGTCGATAATGCAGATAATGATCAGCAGAACAGCTGCAGCAAAAAGTATGGGTATCAGGATTCGGCCTATTCGCTCCATCAGCCAGGCAATGAGGAAGCAAAATGCAGCTGCAAGCCCGGCAAATATCGCTCCGCCCAGAAAATACAATATGGCCGCTGATACTATTATCGTTCCGCCCATGAGCATCCCGAAAACCTTATCGCCCTTTTCAAAGCCTATATAAACGATCACGGCCATGGCGATCAGTACGCAGGCGAGGACATACAGTCCTTTTTTTATATCTTCATCCATAGTTCACTCTCCATAAACATCCGTGTATGTTATGAATATAAGTCTATGTAAATAATTATATTTGAAATATAAGGATTTTCAAGGCTTGATTGTGGTTGAAACGCCTGCGGAAACTGTGATACAATACCTTGCAGACTATTTCAAGTCACTGATAATACGTATTATTTAGGAGGAAAAGAATGAAGTACAATTTTGATGAAGTTGTAGATCGTATCCACGAACCGGGAAGCTACTCTTCAAAGTGGGCAAGCAATGAGAGAATGGCTGCCATGTTCCTGACCGACAAGCTGCCCGAGGACAGACTTGCTCTCTATCTTGCAGACATGGACTTCCGCTGCGCTCCCGAGATCATCGACGCACTGATCGCAGAAGCCAAGCACGGTATCTTCGGCTACACCCAGGCACCCGATGAGTATTTCGAAGCAGTTTGCGCATGGAACAAGAGAAGATTCGGCATCGACGTCAAGCCCGAAGACATCTCCATCGCTCACGGCGCGCACACCGCTATCGTAAACGTAGTTCAGAAGCTCACCAAGGAAGGCGACGGCGTTATCATTCCTCAGCCCACCTACTACTACAAGAACGACATCATCCCCTATGGCAGACACTACTGTGGCTTCCAGATGATCGACGACGGCAAGGGCTACTACACCTTCGACTGGGATAAGTTCGAAGAACTGTGCAAGAATCCTCAGAACACCCTGTTCATCATCCAGCAGCCCCACAACCCCACCGGCCGTATCTGGACCGAGGAAGAAGTCAAGAAGATGGTAAGCATCTGCAGAGCTAACAACGTGACCATCATCTCCGACGACGTACACTATGACATCAAGAGAAAAGAGTGCGAGGTCGTTCCCTTCTTCAAGTATTGCGGTTCCGAGGGCATCATCATGATCACCGGTATCAACAAGACCTTCAACCTGGCTGGCCTTGCAGTTACCAACGTTATCATTCAGGATCCCGCCATCAAGGAAAAGATGGGAGCTATCAGAAACGTCATCAGCCCCTTCGGCGTAGCAGCCTGCATCGCAGCCTACACCAAGTGCGACGACTGGGTAGACCAGCTGAACGACTATCTTGACGAGTGCCTTGACTACGTTCTTGACAGATTCCACAAGGAGCTGCCCAAGGTTAAGGTATTCAGACCCGAAGGCACCTACATTCTCTGGCTCGACTTCACCGCTCTCGGTCTGACCAGCGACGAGCTGAATCAGAAGATCGCAGGCGAGGCACACATCGGCTTCTCCGATGGCGCCGGCATGGATGCTCCCGAGGGAACCATCTTCAGAAGATGGTGCGTAACCACCCGCAAGGAAGTCCTGAAGGAGGCTATGGACAGACTGGTCAGAGTTCTCGGCTAATCTGGATCAAAAGACCTGCGGCATACGCTGAAAAAAGGCAAATCACGCTGAAAAGCGGCCCCATATCAGGGGCCGCTTTTACTGTGCGTAAACAGAGCTTTTCCGCAGGAAAGGGTGGATCCGGATGGATTTGGAAGGGTCTGTGCATCAAGGTGCTTTTTTCAAAATTTGTCATGCAAGTTGACTTTGTTAATTAATTATCTTAAAATAATATCGGAGTAAAATTTTTATCTGACAGGTATCCAGACCTGTAAGGAGCGTGACAAAAATGGCATCCGAAGAAACCAAGACATTAAGAGAGCATACTGGATGCCATCGGGAGTGACCTGGAAAAGGCCCGTCTGATGCAGCCGGACGGCAGCTATATAAGAGAGACAGGAGGCGAAGGGACCTCATCCCAGGAGCTTCTCTACAGATACTTCAGCGAGTACAAGGTTGAGCCTGAGGCCGCAAAGGCGGAGGAGTCCTCAGCTTCTGCGGCAGCCCCTGAGCCTGCGCCCTCCGCTGAGCCTGGATTCTTCACCAGATTTAAGAACTGGCTTAGCCGGATATTCAGCTGAAAGCCATTGTAACCATTTCGGTTACTGGGGCGATTTTAACCATTTCGGTGCTATCCCATGATATGCAGTTCTGCTATGATACAAGCAGATAAAGCATAAACTTTGGGAAAAGCAGGAGGCCGGATATGAGGATTTCGGAAACAAAACTTAACAGAGCAGGATTTCTGAGCCTGGTATTGGCTTTGCTGCTGATACTTTCAGCCTGCGGCGCCCCTCAGACCGAATCGATAAACGATGATGAAACCCCTCTTGCCCAGTATGAGGCTGCAAGAACGGTGGAATTTCAGGATTCCGTATTCAACAAGGACAAGGCTGAGGTGAAGAACGATGCCTATATAGATATCTCCAATGCATCCAAGGGATACGCGGCTGTCAGCGCCAAGTCCGAAAAGAGGCTCAAGCTCCAGGTGGTCTTCGGGGAGACCAAGTACAATTATGATATCCCCAACGACGGCACCCCTTCCATAATTCCGCTGCAGTTCGGAAACGGAAAGTACAAGCTGAGGGTCATGCGCAACACCACGGACAAGAAGTATACGGAGATCAACTCCGTCACTGTGGATGCGGTAATGGATAATGAATTCACCGCCTTTGTGCGGCCGAATATATACGTCAACTATAAGCAGACCTCCGCCTGCATCAAAAAGGCCGGCGACATAGCCGTAAAGGCTAAGGATGATCTGGCGGTCATAAGCGGGGTCTACGATTACGTCACCAAAAACGTGAAGTACGACAAGGAAAAGGCGGCTAGCGTGAAGAGCGGCTATGTGCCCGATCCGGACGAGACCATGTCCACGGGCAAGGGCATATGCTTCGACTATGCCTCTCTTGCGGCATCCATGCTCAGGAGCCAGGGCATACCCGTAAAGCTGATCTTCGGCTATGTGGCGCCCAACAACCTGTACCACGCCTGGAACATGTTCTACACTGAAAAGACAGGCTGGGTAACGGTCAAGTTCGAGGCGAAGGGCGAGCAGTGGACCCGCATGGATCTGACCTTCTCCGCCGGCGGCGCTTCAGCGAACTTCGTAGGCGACGGAACTAATTACTCCGATCTGTATTTCTACTAGAGGAGATTGCAATGAGCAGAAAACTGGATGATCTTGGCGTCAGCGCCTTTTGCGAGAGCATGGGGATGATGATGCGGTCAGGCATACAAACGGACGAGGCACTGGGACTGCTGCTTTCCGGAAAGGACGGAAAGGCAGGCATTCTGGAACAGGGCCTTGTTTACATGAAGGAGCAGGCTGAGCAGGGGAGCGGGCTGGCCAAAGCCATGGAGGGCAGCGGCATATTTCCCGACTACGCCCTGCAGATGGTATCTGCAGGAGAGTCCTCCGGAAGACTGGAGGACACGCTCTTCCGTCTGTCCGGCTACTACAGGGAGCAGAAGAGCATCTCTGAAAAGCTGAGGAATTCGGTGACCTATCCGGCAGCCATGATAGTTCTTATCATAGCGGTGCTGGCGGCCATGCTCTTTATGGTGCTTCCCGTGTTCACAGGCGTATATAACGATCTGACCGGCAGTCTGGCGGGCTCCTCCTTCAGCTACATAAGGGCAGCCTATGCGGTCTGCTGGATAGCCCTGATAGTGATGGTGGTGCTGGCAGCCGCCCTGTTCTTCGGCTTCCGCGCATGGAGGAGCGGTAAAAAGGCGGGCGTGGAGAAGCTGCTCAGACGCTTCCCGGTCTGTGCCGGCATACTGGATTCCATGGGCATGTTCCGCTTCACCTCGGCTCTTGGCATGTTCCTCGCCAGCGGCGAGATGCAGGACGAGGCGCTGCTAAAGTCAATTCCAATGACGGACTGCGCTCCGGTGGAGGAGAAGCTTAAGAAGTGCGCTGCAAGGATGGAGGAGGGCCACAGCATAGCTCAGGCTGCCTTCGACGAGGAGCTGTTCGAACCGGTCTACGGCAGGATGCTGCTGGCAGGCGAACGCAGCGGCAGCATGGAGAGCGTTCTGGAAAGGCTTACAGGCCTTCTGGAGGAGAACTGCTCCAATCTGGTGGACAGGCTGGTGGGCACCGTGGATCCGCTGCTGTCCGGAATACTTATGATAACCGTGGGGCTGTCGCTTCTTTCAGTGATGCTGCCCCTTATCGGAATGATGAACTCTGTTGCATAGTTATTGACTGAAGCGGGAGCTCTTGGGAAAGGATCCGCCGCAATAAAATGTAAGCATGTACAGCGATAAACTGCAGAAGAAAACCAGATACCTGATCTTCGCTCTTGCAGTCCTGCTTCTTGCGGGACTGTGTTTTGCCGTGTTCGGACGCTCCGGACGCGACATAAGCGAGGAGGGGGCTGAAGCCATCAGAGACGCGGTCATCCGCTCCGCCAGGCAGTGCTACGTGGTGGAGGGAGTGTATCCTCCCAACCTCGACTACCTGAAGGACAACTATGGCCTGAATGTCAACACAAATGACTATTACGTAAACTACGACGCCTTTTCGTCGAATCTGCCTCCGGACGTGATCGTTCTGGTCCGGCCGAAGGATTAGGGGGGATGCTGCCATGAAAAACAAAGAAAGATCGCCCCTCGGAATATATACAGTATGCATCGCCGCCCTCTTTATGGCGGGCTTTCTGCTGCTTGTAGTCTTCGGCGCCAGGAGCTACAGAAATACCGTGGAGAGCCGTACGGAGAACATGGAGATGAGGGCACTGTCCTCCTATTTCTGGACCATCCTGAAGGCCAACGACCAGAGGGACGCGGTGGAGATCACAGACAGCGAATACGGCTGCCTGCTCAGCATACACGATCGGGAAAACGACTCGGTCATAAGGATATATGGATATGACGGCTGCCTTATGGAGGAATACTCGTCTCCGGATCTGGAGCTCACCCCTGAGGACAGCGAGGAAATAGGAAAAACTCAGGTCTTCTCGGCTGAATTCGCTGCGGAGGACCTGCTCAGGATAACCACGGATGAGGGCACCGTGCTGGTGACCCTTAGAGCAGGGGGTGGCAAGTGATGAAGAAAAAGGATCACATCACAGCCTTTTATCTGGAGGCGCTGCTGCTGATAGCTGTGTTCGTCGGCGTCATAATGCTTCTTACCAGCGTCTTCGCCCAGGCCCGGCTCGAGAGCAGCAGGGCGAAGCAGCTTTCCGATGCTGTGACTCTGGCCCAGAAGGGCGCGGAGGCCTTTGCGGCTTCCGAAAGCCCGGAGGAGCTCTTCGGACTTTTGAACGACGAGGGCAACGGGGCTGAAATAGACGGAGCTCAGTACCCAAGCTACGCCTTCTGCTACGACAGTGGGCTGGAGCCCGATCCCGAGGGCTTCTACAGCATGATCATTTGCTGGAGACCGGAGGGCGACGGCTATATCGGCAGCCGGATCGAGGTTTATGGCAGCGGCTCAAAGGACAGCATATATACGCTTGAGACCGGTGTTTATGTGGAGAAGCTCCGCACAAAAGGCGGCTTCGTGACAATCCTTACGTCGGAGGTGGCCAAATGAAGAAGATACCCATAAAGCTCGGCCCCCTGGCACTGCTTCTGGCAGTCATAAGCATATGCCTTACGACCCTTTCCATACTCAGCTGGACCACGGCCAGAGCCGACTACGCTCTTGCAAAGCGCTACGCTGAAACGGTCAGCACCAGATACGAGCTGGAGGCTCAGGGTCAGAAGAACATCAGCGAATATCCGCCCACGGGGCCGGATACCAAAATATTCACACTGAACGGCTCCAGGCTGACCATAGTCCTGGACGAAAAGGGCATAGCCTCCTGGAAGCACGAAAAGGAGTGGGAGGAGGACGAATCCATAGGAAACCTGTGGAACGGACTGTAAGGCAGGTGAGAAAATGACCATAATCGAGATACTTCAAAAAGCAGTGGAAACCCAGGCAGCGGACGTGTTCCTTATAGCCGGCCTTCCTGTCAGCTTCAAGCTTGGAGGCAGGCAGCTCCGCCTGGAGGAGCAGGGCAGACTGATGCCTGACAGCATAAAGCAGCTGGTGGACGAGATCTACCAGGTGAGCGAAAGAAGCCGCCGCAACGTGGACAGCGGAGTGGATGACGATTTTTCCTTTGCCATGCCCGGCCTTGGCCGCTTCAGAGTCAACGTGTTCCGCCAGAGGGGCTCCCTTGCGGTGGTGATAAGGGTCATTCACTTTGGCCTTCCAGATCCCGTAAAGCTGGGCATCCCCGAAAGCGTGCTCTCCCTTGCTGATACCAAAAAGGGCCTGGTGCTCATAACAGGAGCCGCGGGAAGCGGCAAATCCACCACCCTGGCCTGCATAGTGGACCGGATCAACGGATCGAGAGAGGGTCACATAATCACCATGGAGGACCCCATCGAATACATACACAGGCACAACAAGTCCATCGTCACCCAGAGGGAGATATCCATCGATACTCCAAACTATCTGGATTCCCTGCGCTCGGCCCTTCGCGAGAGCCCGGACGTGATACTTCTCGGAGAGATGAGGGATTACGAGACCATATCCGCCGCAATGACAGCGGCAGAGACAGGCGTGCTGCTGCTTTCGACCCTTCACACCAGCAGCGCAGCCAACACCATAAGCCGTATACTGGACGTATTTCCGGCCGACCAGCAGAAGCAGGTCAAGATACAGCTGTCCCAGATCCTGAAGGGCGTGGTGTGCCAGCAGCTGGTCCCCTCGGTGGACGGCACGCTGCTGCCGGTATTTGAGATCATGAAAACAAATCCGGCCATCCAGAACATGATAAGAGAGGACAAGCTGCACCAGCTGGAATCTGCCATGCAGGCAGGATCCAGAGATGGCATGTGCACCATGGACAACAGTCTGCTGCAGCTTTATAAAGATGGCAGGATAAGCAGGGATACAGCCCTGATATACTGCGTAAACTACGAAAACATGAGTAAGCGCCTGGCTCTGTAGAGCCGGAAGGAGTTGACTATGAGTCAGCAGAATGAAAAGGAAAACACCCAACGTGTGGGGTCCGTCAGACTGAGCCGGGTCAATCTGATCATCGTCTCAGTGGCTGTTATATTTGCCGTGCTTCTTACCGCCGTCACTTACGACGCGGTAATGAACTTCAGGCTCATGCAGGAGTATACCGGGCAGTATGTGGAAAGCCAGCAGGATGCCTACGATCTTCAGGATGGCTCGGATTATCTGACTGAGCAGGCCAGAGCCTTTGCGGTCACCGGAGAGAGGGTCTATCTGGACAATTACTTTGAAGAGGTCAACGTTACCCGCAAAAGGGATAAGGCTCTGGAAAATCTTGAAGGCATACTGCACAGCACCGAGACCTACGAGTACCTGAAGACGGCTCTGAACTATTCCAACGAGCTGATGGAAAAGGAGCTCTATTCCATGTCCCTTAAGATACGCTCCATGGGCGGCATCCAGGGCGGCATTCCTGAGGGTCTGTGGTATGTGGACATCTCCACCGCCGACAAGGCACTGGAGCCTGAGGAAATGGCCCAAAAGGCCGTGGACATGGTCTTCAATGACGATTATAAGGACTACAAGGACAGGATAAAGACCAATGTGGGCCTCTGTACAAAAACGCTTCTGGATGAAGCCGCATTCAGGCAGGATGACAGCTCCGCTCACGTCATGACCATGGTAAGGATGCAGGAGGCCCTCATGGCGCTGATGGTCCTGACTTTCTTCATCGTGGTCTTCATGACCAACAGGCTGGCCATCAAGCCCCTGCGCATCTTCGAGGAAAAGATAAAGGCAAGGGAGATACTTCCCCTTACCGGCTCAAAGGAGCTTCAGCTCATGGCCTCCGCCTACAACGATATGTTCGAGAAGGTCATGGCGAACCAGGAGGAGCTCAGCTTCGCGGCTAACCACGATCCTCTGACAGGGCTCTACAACCGCAACGTCTTCGACAAGGTCAGAAACAGCGACGAAAGGCGGGCCCATGCTCTGCTTCTTGTAGATATGGACAAGTTCAAGGAGGTCAACGACAATTATGGCCATGACACCGGCGACATGGTGCTCAAAAAGGTGGCCGATATTCTTAAAAACAGCTTCAGAAACGAGGACTATGTCTGCCGCATAGGAGGAGACGAGTTCGCCGTCATCATGGTACATGCGGGGCCTGAGCTGAAGGATCTTATAAGGAACAAGATGATAAGGGCCAACGAAAAGCTGGCCGATACTTCTGACGGGCTGCCTCAGGTCTCTCTCAGCGTGGGAGTGGCCTTCAGCCAGCCGGGCAGTATATCTGAAGATATATTCAAAAATGCAGACCTGGCGCTTTACAGGCTTAAGAATTCAAAGCGCGGCGGCTGCGAGTTCTATTAGAGGGAGATAGAGAAATGCTTAAAAATCACGAACGATTTTTTACGGCGGCGGGCAAGCGGCTCATCCTCATAGTAGATGATGAGCTGGTCAACAGGGAGATACTTTCCTTCATGCTGCAGGACAAGTTCGACGTGATCACCGCGGCTGACGGCAAGGAAGCCCTGGATATAATCAGGGACAAGCTTTCCCTGCTTTCACTGGTGCTGACGGATATCATGATGCCTGAAATGGACGGCTTTGAGCTGCTGGATGCCATGAAGGCAGACGCTTCACTTCGGCGCATCCCGGTGATAGTCCTCACCAGCGACCGTCAGGCCGAGGTAAAGAGCCTGAGCAACGGCGCTTCGGACTTCATAGCCAAGCCCTACAACCAGCCTGAGGTAATCCTTGCAAGGATACAGAAGACCATAGAGCTGGCGGAGGACCAGGGCATAATCCAGAGTACCGAAAGAGATCCTCTGACCGGGCTTCTGAACAGGGAATTCTTCTTCAAGTATGTGGAGCAGTTCGATCTGCACCACCCCGGCGCCTCCATGGATGCGGTGGAGATAGACATCAATCATTTCAGGCTCATCAACGAGATCTACGGCTGGGCCTACGGCGACAAGGTCCTTAACCGTATGGGTACGACCCTTGTGAAAAAGGCGCAGAGCTCAGGCGGCATAGTGGGGCGCAAGGACGCGGACAAATTCCTGTTCTATGCTCCTCACGACACTGATTACGAGGACTTCCTTAAGGAGCTTACGGCTCAGATGGGTGTGGGTAATGAAAATGCCAGGATGCACATAAGGCTTGGTATCTTCAGCAACGCCGACGCCGAGCCTCATATAGAGCTGCGCTTTGACAGGGCGAAAATGGCCGGAGATCACATTAAAAACGACTACAGCAGGCAGATCTCCTATTACGACCAGGAGCTCTTCAGCAAGGAGCTCTTCGACAGCCAGCTGATGGACGATTTTGAGCGGGGCCTGAAGGAAAAGCAGTTTGAGGTCTGGTACCAGCCGAAGTTCGACGTAAAGGGAGATAAGCCCAGGCTTTCCAGTGCCGAATGCCTCATCAGGTGGCGCCATCCGAAGTTCGGAATGGTCAGCCCCGGGGTCTTCATTCCTCTGTTTGAAAGGAGCGGCCTCATACAAAGGCTGGACCGCTATGTGTGGGAGGAGGCTGCAAGGCAGGTGGCTCAGTGGCGCGACAGCTACGGCTTCACCCTTCCTGTTTCCGTCAACGTGTCCCGCATAGACATGTACGCTCCCGACTTTGTGGAGTTCTTCACAGAGCTCATGAAAAGGGAGAAGCTGTCGCCCGAGACCTATTTCATAGAGATCACCGAATCCGCCTACACTCAGGATTCGGACCAGATGGCTGCCATGGTAACAGCCTTGAGGGATCAGGGCTTTAAGGTGGAAATGGACGATTTCGGCTCCGGCTACTCCTCACTGAACATGCTGGCCAATCTGCCCATAGATTTCATAAAGATGGACATGCAGTTCGTGCGCAGCATGGATGTGAATAAAAAGAGCCTGCGCATGATAGAGCTCATACTGGACATAGCCTCCTATCTGCAGCTTCCGGTAATAGCCGAGGGCGTGGAGACGGAGCAGCAGGTAAAGGTTCTGAAGGAGCTGGGCTGCTATATAATCCAGGGCTATTATTTCTCAAAACCGCTGCCTGCGGCAGAATTCGAAAAGTTTATTAAGGAGGCAAAGGAAAATGCTTAGCATCGAGGCATTAAAGGAATACGGCGCCAATACTGAAGCTGGTCTTGTGCGCTGCATGGGAAGCGAGGCCTTTTATCTTCGCATGGTGGGTATGATCCTTAAGGATCCTGCCTTTGACAAGCTTTTTGCTGCCGTGGAGAATGGCGATGTAAAAGAGGGCTTTGAGGCAGCTCACGCGCTTAAGGGAAGCGTGGGCAATCTTGAGCTTACTCCTATTCTTGAGCCTGTCTGCACCCTTACGGAGATATTCAGGGCAGGGAATCCTGCGGATCCCGCTCTGGTGGAAGAGGTAAGGACTGCCTTTGAAAGGCTCAAGAGCCTCGTCGAGGAATAATACAACACCTCAAATGTCATAATACCCAAGGACCCCCGGATATCCGGAGGTCCTTTTTCATGCCAAATGTGACATTGAGAACCGTCCCACTTGTCATGCTCTTTATGCGGTCTTAATGCCTCCTGCATCTCCCTTAACGCCATCTTTGCGGCCCATGTCCTATTATGGTATCAGAAGTACTGCAATCTGCAGCTTCCAACTGAATGGAGGTCGGAAAACATGAAAACCATTTTGCTTATAGGCGTCAACCGCTTCGGCTCTCTTCTGGCAAAGCAGTTCTATGAGCAGGGCCACCAGATAATGGCCATTGATAAGGACGAGGACCGCATCAACAGCATACTGCCCTTCGTGACGGGGGCGCAGATAGGCGACAGCACCAACGAGCTGTTCCTGAAGTCCCTGGAGGTGAGCAGCTACGATCTTTGCATGGTCACCATAGGCGGAGACTTCCAGAGCTCTCTGGAGACCACCTCCCTGCTGCGGGAGTTCGGCGCCAGATTCATAGTGTCCAGGGCGGACAGGGAGATACAGGAGAAATTCCTCCTGCGGAACGGAGCCGACGAGGTGATAAACCCCGAAAAGCAGATCGCCGAGTGGGCTTCCATAAGATATGCCTCGAATCACGTGCTGGACTATATAAAGCTGGACGAGGACCACGCCATTTTTGAGCTTTCGGTGCCGTCAGAGTGGGCAGGAAAGAGCGTCGGGCAGATCGACATACGCAAGAGATACGGCATAAACATAATGGCAGTAAAGGAAAACGG